>CAYXDR010000086.1:0-9659 GCA_964463515.1 uncultured Desulfobacteraceae bacterium
TGTGGAGGGGGATGAATCCCGGCCGCTGTTCAAGCGGTGGACTGAAACCACGGCGCAAGTTCCTCCCTCCCGGGCTTCACCGAAAACATGAGTGAAGACGGGGAGAAAGAGATCGACACCCAGAATCCCCAGTATTTTATCGCATCCGGAAACCGGCATGGCTTCCATGTTTTCCATTATCGGTATGACGTTGTACTGGATTCTTACCGGGTCGAATGCATACGAGGGGAGCTTTAGCGGGGGCAGGATTTCGGCCTGCATTCCAAAATGGGCGGGAACCGCGGCCGCGATGGACCGGATAGCTTCTTGCGGGGGGGAGCCGAATGCTATTATTCCGACACGAGCCTTTCGTCCCGACATGCAGATCCGCCTTAAAATGGGTTTACCGGCTTCGTTCGATGTCGTATCTCTTGATCATCTTGTGGAGCGTTACCCGGTTTATACCGAGGATTTGAGCCGACCTTGTCACATTCCAGTTTTGCTGTTCAAGAGTTTCCTTGATATAGTCCTTTTCCATCTCGCGCAGTGTACGTCGGGCCCTTGCCCCGGTTTTTGACGGCCTGAGAAAGGAGAAGGAATCCACGTCCAGGGTCCTGGACTTTGAAAGCACTACGGCACGTTCGATGGCGTTTTCCAGCTCCCTGACATTGCCGGGCCAGTCGTAGTTTTTCAGAAAAGCCATGGCCTCGGGCGTGGTTTTGTCGACCTGCTTGGTGGTTTCATGGCTGTATTTGTTAAGGAAATGCTGTACAAGCAGGGGGATATCGTCTTTTCTTTCCCGAAGAGCAGGGATGGGAATCGTTATCACATTTATACGGTAGAAAAAGTCTTCGCGGAAATTACCCTCTTCCACTTCTTTTTCGAGGTCTCTGCACGTGGAGGATACCAGCCTGAAGTCGACGTCGATCGGTTCCCTGTCGCCGACACGGATTATTTCCTTCTCTTCGAGCACGCGCAAGAGGTCAACCTGCATTTTAGGGCTTATTTCGCCGATTTCATCGAGGAAGAGCGTTCCCCCGGAAACCACCTCCAGGAAGCCTTTCCTGTTTTGATTCGCCCCGGTGAAGGCTCCCTTCCGATGGCCGAAAAGTTCCGTCTCCAGAAGCGTCTCAGGCATGGCACCGCAGTTGATTGCGATAAACGGGCCGTGAGCCCTTCCGCTTTTGGCGTGAACCGCTTTTGCAACCAGTTCCTTCCCTGTCCCGGTCTCCCCGGTGATCAACACCGAGGAACCCGACTGCGCCACTTCGGGGATCAGGCTGAATATGCGCTGCATGGGTTCAGATCGGCCTATGATGTTGTCGAACCGGGTGATTTCATCGAGGAGCCCCTTGACATAACGGTACCTGTCGGCAAGGCGCCGCTGGTTGGCGAGCTTTTCCAGCAGAAGAGACATCTGGTCGGGTTTGAACGGTTTGAGCAGGTAGTCGTCTGCCCCCATTTTCATGGCCTGCACCGCGGATTCCACAGAACCGTATGCGGTTATTATGACAACGGTCGTATCCGGGTATTCCTCCTTGACTTTTCCTAGCAGTTCAAGCCCGTTCATCATGGGCATCTTTATGTCCACGAACAGGAGATCGAAAGGTGTTTTTTCCAGTTTTTCCAGAGCTTCGAAACCGGATGCGGCCGTGTCGACAACATGGCCGGATTTTTTGAACCAGTGATACAAAGATTCACGGACTATTTTCTCATCGTCCACTATCATTAACTTCAGTTTGTCGTTCATCGCCGTCTCCTGAATTCCAGGGGATTAAACCACCGGAAATGTCACCTTCACGGTTGAGCCTTGGCCTGGCTCGCTTTCTATGTGGATTTGACCGTTGTGCCCCTTGACGATTCCATAGACTATGGACAAGCCCAGCCCGGTGCCTTTTCCTTCCGGCTTGGTGGTGTAGAACGGATCGAATATCCTGTCGATTATCTTTTTGTCGATTCCGGTGCCTGTGTCCTTTATTACCACGTATGCCGAGCCTTTTTCCCTGTCCAGGCCGGTTGTGACGGCCAATTCTCCTCCGTCCGGCATCGCCTCTATGGCGTTGAACAAGAGGTTCAAAAAGCATTGCTGCAGATGGTTGGCATCTCCCCTTATAGTGAACACGCCCTTGTGTAAGTCTGTTTCGAGCCGGATGTTCTGAAGCTCCATGTGGTGCCTGGCAATGGTTATCACGGATCGAAGTGCATCGTTCAAGTCCACTTCGGCCGAGGACATGGGGGATTCCCTGGCGAAGGAAAGCAGCCCGGAAACGATGTTTCCGCACCGCTCGAGTTCGTTGCACATCAATGATATGAATTCCCTGAAATGCTCCAGGTCTTCTTCGCTGGGCCTGCCTTCCTCGAGCATGGTTTTTATCAGGTGGGAAAAGGTGAGCAGGCCCTGGATGGGATTGTTGATTTCGTGGGCGCAGCTGGCGGAGAGTTTGCCGAGGGAGAGCATCCTGTCCTCCTGGACGAGCTTTCCGAGGTTGGTTTTGAGCTCTTGGAGGCGTTTCTCCCATAAAGAGGGCAGCTCCTCCGGAATATCCCTACGTATTTCGATTACGCGAACCACTTCTCCTGACCGGTCTTTAACCGGGTGTGTTTCCAGGTTCCAGTAGGTGCGCTCACCTGCTTCGTTGACGATTTCATGGATCACGTTTGTACTTCGGCCGGTCCGCAGGGTTTCCAGCATGGGGCATTTCATGCTCCGCCTCAATTCCGGGCAGGGCAGGTCGAAACCGTAGACGATGTTGTAGCAGGTTTTGCCCACCGCCTCTTCCCGGGTTTTGGCAACCGCCCTCAGGTAGCGCTCGTTGGCGTCGAGGATTCGAAAATCCGGGTCCAGCAAAACGATGCGGTCGTTGCTGTGGTGAAGCAAAATATCCGAAATCATTCGTTCCAGCGCAACTTCATCATCTTTTGCCTTGAGTTCCTGGTCCAGCAAAAAAAGCCGCTGGAGCATTCGACCGATGTTGTGCTCAAGCACCCAGACACCCTTGGGCCGGCGATGAATCAAGTCCATGAAGACCGTGCTGTCGTTGGTCAACTCGATGACGCCGTTTAAATCAGGCAGGTTGATTATGCTGCTGCAGTTCTCGGTGGTGGGAACGCCGAGCTCCCGGGCGAATTTTATGCCCTCTGCGTCCGGGTTTATGTCGCATACGCCCAGAATATTAATGGACAGATAGGGGAAGTGGTTTTTTTTGAGCAGCTCCAGAAAATACCTGCAGGTCCTTCCTCCCCCGACAATGGCCAGATTGAGTTTCAAGGTTTGCGGCATGTCTTTGTCCGGCGCCTTTCATTGGGCTGGGGTGCAAGGGAACGTCCCGATTTCCGGTGAATGGATTAAAGTATAGAAGAGACCGGGGCATCCGGTCAAGACAAGCCGGAGGGTCGAGCGGAAAAACCCCGGGCCGGGCCGGGGCTCCGGCTCCGGCCCGTAAGGGATTCGGCGGGCGGTCAGGATTACATCTGATCGATCATGGCCATTATCTGGGAGTCGTCGTAGCATTTGAGGGTTAGCGCGCCGCTTCTGCAGGATGCCGTGCAAAGGCCGCACCCCTTGCAGAGGGCCGCGTTTATCTCGGCATGGCCCTTTTCGGCGAAACCGGCGGCACCAAACGGGCAGATCTCCACGCACATGCCGCAGCTGCTGCAAAAAGCCGGATTGACTTCTGCCACCGTCCCCCCGACCATCACCTTGGCCGCCGCCAGGCATGCCGATGCTCTTCCTGCCGCGGCAAGGGCCTGCTCGATGCTTTCATCCAGGGATTTCGGGTAATGGGCCAGTCCGCACAGGAAAACTCCGTCGGTCGCGAAATCGACGGGTTTGAGCTTGGCGTGCGCTTCGATGAAGAAGCCGCTGTCATCCCTGGCGATCTTGAAAAGCCGGGCCAGTTCGCTTCCATCGGAAGGGATTACGGCCGTGGCAAGGGCCAGCAGGTCCGGGTGGAGCCGGACAGCCTGCCCGAGAATGGGGTCTTCTATCTCTATTTCCAGCTTTCCTCCGGTTTCGGTAACCAGCGGCTTGTGCTCCGGGTCGTACCGGACGAATATAACGCCCTGCTCCCGGGCCCGGTTGTATAATTCCTCGCGTTCTCCGTAGGTCCGGATATCCCTGTAAAGCACGTATATATCTATCCCGGGATTTCGATGCTTAAGTTCCAGCGCGCTTTCAATGGTGTGCGTGCAGCATACCCTGCTGCAATAGGGACGGTCCGGCTGCCGGGAACCCACGCACTGGATAAAGACTGCACAGCCGAGTTGTGCTATCGAGGGATCATCGGTCAAAAAGAGCCTGTCCAGTTCCAGGTGCGTCATGACCCGGGGGTTTTTACCGTAAAGGTATTCATCGGGTTTGTATTCCTCACCGCCGGTGGCGATGACGGCCACACCGTGATCAAGGGTCTCTTCGGACCCGTCTGCCTTGCGCAGCACCGAGGAAAAATTCCCCACGAAACCGTCCACGTGACCTAATTGGGTTTCCAGGTGGGTGGTGATCCTGGGATGCTTTTCCACCCTGGCGATCAGCCTGCCCAATCCCTCCCCGATGTCTTCACCTCTCCACGTCCTGTACAGAAACCTTGCCTGGCCCCCCAGCTTGGCGGAGCGCTCCACCAGGTGCACGTCGTAGCCCTGGTCGGCGAGGTTTTCGGCTGCGGTCAATCCTGCTGCGCCCCCGCCGATCACCATGGTCACGGGGTTGAGTTCCAGCTCTGTTTCCGGCAGGGCCTCGAGAAAGGCCGCCTTGGCCGCCGCCATTCGAACCAGGTCCTTGGCCTTTTCAGTGGCCGAACCGGGGTCCTTGCCGTGAACCCACGAATCCTGGTTTCGAATGTTGGCCATTTCAAACAGGTACTTGTTCAGGCCCGCATTTTGGAGGGTTTCCTGGAAAAGGGGTTCGTGGGTCTTGGGTGTGCAGGCGGCAACGACCACCCGGTTGATGCCCTGTTCCCGTATTACCTGGGCCATTTTGATCTGGGTGTCCTGCGAACAGGTGTAGAGGTTGTCTTCCGCATATACGACGTAGGGGAGTGTCCGCGCATAATCCCGTACCCCCGGTACATCCACCACCCCGCCTATATTGATTCCACAGTGGCAGACGAAAACCCCGATTCTCGGAGGCTCGCCTTTCACGTTGGATTCCTCGGGCATTTCCACTTCCCGGCAACGGCTCCAGCGGCAGTCGCTTAAAAGCGCCCCGGAAAGGGCCGCCGCAGCAGAGGCCTCGGTCACTGACTGGGGAATGTCTTTCGGGCCCTGGAGGGCACCGCAGACAAACACTCCGGGAACCGAAGTGGCAACGGGCCTGAAGCTGTCTGTTTTGGTGAAGCTGTTTTCGCTCAGTTCAACCCCGAGTTTACGTGCGAGATCCACCGAGGCGGGGGAAACTTCGAAACCGGTCGAAAGCACGACCAGATCGAAAGTTTCGCTTTTGAAGTCCCCGTTTTCTTCGATATAGGAAATTTTGAGGTCCCCGTCGCCCGCAGGGTCAACGCTGTGTACACGGGATCGGATAAAACGGACCCCGTGGCTGCGGGATGCCCGGTCATAGTACTGCTCGAACTCCTTGCCGTAGGTCCGCATGTCCATGAAAAACACTGCGGTGTCGAGGTCCCCGTGCGCGTGTTCCTTGGCTATCACCGCTTCCTTTACCGCGTACATGCAGCAAACCGAGGAGCAGTAAGGTTTGGCGCCGTTTTGGCGGTTTCTCGATCCAACGCACTGGATCCATGCTATCTTCTTCGGCTCCTCGCGGTCGTAGGGCCGCATCAGGTGTCCCATGTAAGGGCCGGATGCACTCAGGATGCGTTCAAACTCCATGCTTGTTATGACATTGGCAGACTCGCTGTATCTGTAGGTGTCGAGATCCGAAGGGTCGAATACGCGGCTCCCGGTGGCGAGCACGACCGCGCCAACATTAAGCCGGGTTTCCCGCGGGGTGTCGTCGTAGCGGATTGCCCCGGCCAGGCAGACTTTTTCACACAGGCCGCATCCAATGCATTGTTCCCTGTCGATACTGTAGGCCAGCGGCACCGCCTGGGCATAGGTGATGAAAGCGGCGGACCTTTGGGCAAGGCCGCAGTCGAATTCATTGACCGCGGTAACCGGGCAGGCCTGGCTGCAGAGCCCGCAACCCGTGCATGCAGCCGGATCGATATATCTCGGGCGGTTTTTGAGGGTAACCTGAAAGTCCCCCTGTTCGCCCTCCAGGTTTTCCACTTCCGTATTGGTGATCACCTCTATGTTTGTATGGCGGCCGACCTCGACCAGCTTGGGAGAGATGATTCACATGGCGCAGTCGTTGGTCGGGAAAGTCTTGTCGAGCTGGGCCATCATCCCCCCGATGCTGGGGGAACTGTCCACCAGGTAAACATAAAAACCGGCCCCTGCCAGATCCAGGGCCGACTGCATGCCGGAAATCCCGGCTCCGACCACGAGAACCGAACCAATTTTGCCGTTGTTTTTCGCTGCCGTATCCATATTTGACCTCTATGGGCCCGTCCAGTTCAGGCCCGGGATGTTTGTCCTACACTCCCCTGAATTCCGGAGTGGTTCCCTTGTAACCTCTCAATTCCACCAGCCTGGCTCTTTCGAGTTCATTCAGCCGGCATGAGACCGTATAAACAGGCATGCCGGTTTCAATGGCGATTTGCTTGACGCTGGCGTGTTGCCTGCTGAGAGATTCCAGCACCAGGGCTTTTTCATATTCCTCACGGGCCGCCTGCTCCAATGTTTCCCGGTACTTGGCTTCGTCTATCTTTTCCCTGTACACGTTGCCCTGTTCGGTGATTTTTATTTCCATGCCTGTCAACCACCGCAGGCGGGGCGAGTGGAGCGTGCTTTCAAGGGCGGCCAGGGGGATTTCATGATCTCCTGGAATGAACGGGCCCAGTTTTTCCACAGTATCGCTGAATTCCTGTACGTAGGAGGCAAACAGGGCGCCTTCAGCGGCACTCACCCACCGCAGGCATAACCGGTCGGAGCCTATGCCGGACAGGTCCAGGAGGTGGCGTACAATTTCCATTTCCTTGGCTGCATGAACATTACCGTCCAGGTAATGACATTCACCGAAGTGTCACCCGGACACCATGATGCCGTCGAAACCACTTGCAAGGCCGCCGGAGATGAAGGCCGGGTCGACCCGGCCCGAGCACATCACCCGTATCACGCGGATCGCAGGCGGGTACTGAATCCTGGAAACCCCGGCGAGGTCTGCACCTGCATAGGCGCACCAGTTGCACAGAAAAGCGAGTATTCGTGGTTCAAAGTTTTCTGCCATCATAGATTACCTTTCCCTGTCAGGTTCACAACGGCCGCCTGTCACTCGGTCGTTTTCAAAAAAGTGTCCACCAGCTTTTCCCATTCGATCCGGGGAAAATTATCGACCAGGTCTGTTACCGGTCCACCCCCGGTCGCGGCCAGCCGTTCGTATTCAGGACCCAGAAGATCGAGCAGTACCCGTAGCTCCTCTTCGATCCAGCGTACACTCTGATCCCCGCTGTAAAGGGCTTCGAGTTCTTTCGGCTTCACCAGGGGTGGTTCGAGCACCATGAGCCATCCCTCGTGGTACGGGTCATCAATCAGCAGTTCAGGAGATTCAAGAACCTGGTCGTTGACTGCGAAGACCCTTCCACTCACAGGCGCCAGGAACCCCGCCCTGCGGCCGGAGCGGGTAAGAGACCAGCCGGGTGTGTCCTTTTTCAGGATCGCTCCGGGTTCAGGAAGCTCCAGCCGGTCAGGCCTGCCGAAAATCTTTCCTGCAAAATCGTCGACCCCGATCCTGATCCGCCCTCCCTTGAGGGGCTGGGCCCAGGTGTGGCCGGCATGATAATAGTAATCGTCGGCAACCATGTATCCGGAGCCGGCCGTGCTGAATTTTCTCCGCGTTTCGAGGAACGATTCTTTCGTTTCCCGAACCTTTTCTCCCCCTGCTTCCACGGCGGCCAGGATCTGGCTGTCGCGGAAATGAACCATGTCTATCGCTTTTTGCGGGCAACCGGCGGCACAGATTCCGCACCCCTTGCACAGGGCGGGGTTGCTTTCGGCCCGGAATCCTTTGCCTTCGATCCGGACAAGCTGTGCAGCGCCGTAAGGGCAGGAAGATTCGCAGAAACCGCATCCGATGCATTTTTCCTGGTCGATGACCGACACAATCGGTTCAACCTCTATGAATTCCCGGGTCAGCACCCCGGCGGCGCGGGCGGCCGCGGCCTGTGCCTGTGCGATGGATTCCTCGATGGGTTTGGGATAATGGGCGAGGCCGCACAGGAAGACGCCGTCGGTCGAAAAATCCACGGGCCTCAGTTTCATGTGCGCTTCGAGAAGGAAGCCGTCTTCATTCAGGGGAACCTTGAAAAGCCTTGAAATGTCATTTTCCTCCCGGGGAATAACGGCGGTGAAGAGATTCAAATAATCCGCCTGAAAACTCACCGGCGCGCCTATCACCTGGTCTTTCACGGTAATTGTGAGCCGCTGGTCTTGTCCTTCTTCCACAACGGGTTTTTCTTCGAGAGTGTAGCGGAAAAAGAGCACGCCGAGTTCGCGCGCCTTCTGGTAGAGTTCTTCCCTGCGCCCGTAGCTTCGCATGTCCCGGTACAGTATGTAGACATCCATCCCGGGCTTTTTCGTTTTCAGTTCTATGGCCTGCAGGAGCGAGGATGTGCAGCAGATCCGCGAACAATACTGGCGCTCCGGCTCCCGGGAGCCCACACACTGGATGAAGGCTACAGAGCGGGCTTGCGAAAGTCTCTCAGGCTCCTTTTCAAAAAGCTCCTCCAGCTCATGCCAGCAGGTTACCCGGTCGCTTTTATTGTAAAGATATTCCTCCGGCCTGTAGTAATCCCCGCCGGTTGCTATTATGGCGGCGCCGTGGCCGAGCTCGCGCCGCTGGCCGCCCGTGACCACAAGTGTTTTGAAATTACCGATAAAGCCTGAAACGGATTCAATCCTGGCCTCCAGGATTACTTCTATGCTGGGGTTTGTTTCGATGCGGCGGGAAAGTTCCTTCAAGTGGGCACGGACGTCTCCGCCGTCCCAGGTTTTCCTGATGCCGGTGGCGTTTCCGCCCAGCCGGGAAGATCTTTCGATCAGGTAAACCTGGAAGCCTTGATCGGCCAGGTGGATCGCAGATGTCATCCCGGCTATACCACCGCCGACAACCAGGGCCGAGGGCGTCACCGACAGCTTCAGCCGATCCACGGGTTCTAACAATGACACCTTTGAAACCGCCATTCGGACCAGGTCCATGGCCTTTGTGGTTGCTTCCTCCGGCTGGTTCTGGTGCACCCATGCATCCTGGTCGCGGATGTTCGCGAATTCGAGCAGGTACGGATTCAAACCCGCCTCCCGGATGGTTTCCTGGAACAGCGGCTCGTGGGTCCGGGGCGTACAGGCTGCAATGACCACCCGGTTGAGTTTGTGCTCGATGACGGCCTCGCGTATAACCTGCTGGGTGTCCTGGCTGCAGGAAAAAAGGTTGTCCCCCGCATAAACGACCCCGGGAAGCTCGCGGGCATAGTCGCGAACCGCTGGCACATCGACGACTCCGCCTATATTGATGCCGCAGTGGCAGACGAAAACTCCTATGCGGATTTCCTCCGTTTCAAACTTTGTCTCCGGAGGGTATTCCTTGTGACGGATCAGGGTGTGCCTGGACTCGGACAGGATGGATGCACAGG
>CAYXDR010000087.1:0-9622 GCA_964463515.1 uncultured Desulfobacteraceae bacterium
CGGCTACCGCACCTGCAAAATCCGCGGGGCAAATCTCGCCTTCGTCCGAATACAAATCGAAGCAGCCTGCATAGGCTACCCTGCCGTTTAAATCCACGAAAATTATAAAATTGAGCTGCAGCTCACGGAATGTGCTGTCCACCAAATTGGTGCGGATGTAATCCTCGTTCACATCCAGGATGAAACCATACGTGTCGTTCCAGGAACCCCAATCGGCGGTAATCATCGCGAGGTAGTCCACTTTCCCCTGGAAAGCATTGCCCACCCTCAGAACGTGGTCATGTGCATACACCTCTTCCAGGGAAACCAGGCTGTTCATCAAGGCTGAACGGGAAATGTAATAAGATACCCCAGTGGAAACCACTACGGCGACGGCGATAATGATGAGTATTTTACTGCGTAGTTTAAGCCCGAACATTCCCGCTCCGCTGGATCAATGAAAAGTTCCCACAACTTTTCATCTTACTCCATTATCCAAATGGAGTCGACCTCTTTGCGAGCGTTTAAAATGAAGCCTACGATGTCTCCTTCCCTGACCCAAACACGCGGTACATCATGCCTTCCAGGCGCATTAAAATGCACTCTTTTCGAAAACTTGAAGGTCCGATCGTCTATTACGACCTCGCCTCGTGATATGCGGTCCACCCGTCCGATGCCGTCAAAGCGGTGTTGGTGGCCGGGATAAAGAGGTTTTTCAGGTTCAACGGCGGAAACAGAATATTCACTGCCCACGGCTTCCACGGATTGAATCCGTACAGGGAACAGTCCGCACGTGAAAAGGTAACCGAAACACAAGGCAAAAAACAAAATCCTTTTAAATCCCGTTGTATGCATACGCTGTCTCCACTTGCGGTGGAAATCCAGATGAAAAGGCTTTAATCCACCTGCCGCCAGTAGTAGAGGCCTCTTCGTTCCCCTGTCTCCCTGAGATTCACTATGTTGCCCGCGGCTGAGCTGAAATATTTCATTTCGCTTTCATCAGGCATCCGCAGTATCCTGGGAGAATAGACCATCGAAGGAAATGCTATGCCGGTGGGGGCGACAGATATAGTCTCCCCCGGGGAGTCGGGATCGGAGATCTCGATCAAATCCTGCTGGTCGATCAAGCTGTCTCCGTTGATATCGAACTGGGCGGTACTCATCCGTCCCCCTGTACAGGCATCCATCTCGTGGACTATCGAATCCCCGCCCGCGGAGCATGGAGAACTTTTCGGAACGTTACTGATAACGATTGCTTTCCCGTCCCGGATCATTAAATCCCTCACCACCCGTTCCTTGGATATGGGCAAATCGAAAAACCAGCCTGCATGGTTGGCTGCCGAAGAAGAAGGGTTGGGATTTTCTCCGGAGTCTTCATCCTGTTCGCTCACCCAGTCTGGTTCATAATCGGAAAGAACACGGAGATAACGCCCTTCCACTATCTCATAATAGATTTCCACCTGCTCGAGCAAACCAACTTTTTCCGGCTGGTTGGAAAGTTCCTGCGCCGAGGTTCTTTCAAATGCACCCAGATACTCAGAGTCGTCATCATCGTCGCCGAAATCCCATATTCCGTATATGGTCTGGGTGGAAGAATCGGCGAAATCGGTGTTTCCCAGATATTTCCCGGTGCCGAACACAACGAGATAGCCCGGCATCGACTCCGAACAATGGTGCATGACATCCGGACGGGTGGTGATCGGCTGGAGGTTTCCGCTTACATCTTTAGCCTGGAACAAAGGCTTTGGGCTGCTTCCGTCGTTGTAGGCCACTTCCCAGTCCGAAGCATCGGAAGCAGTCAAATCAAACTTCCAGAGGTTTCCCTTCAAGTCCCCGGCATAGGCGTAATCGACTTTCCCGTCGCTGTTTGTATCCACAGCAATAGGCGTGGAAAGACCATTGCAGCCTCCGACACCTGTGTCTATACTGGCAATACAGGCACCGGTTGCCAAATCCAGGACAAAAAGCACCGCATTTTCGTTCGGGCTGCTGTACCCGTTTCCGAAAATAACGACCCATCCCTCATTTGAATCCACTATGGACGGAATGCTGTAGGAATACCCCATATCCTGGGCCTCGGCTGCAGGAGTTGATAAACGAGGGTATTCCCACACTACCTTTCCGGCCAGCCCTGTCTCCGAATAAATTGAAAAGGGATCTGTTACATCCAGGCAGTAATACCCTCTTCCGCCGCGCCCGAGTCCTCCCACGAGATATGTCTCGGAACCTGTGTCTCTGAGCGTTGGAGACAGATCCACGAAATAACAGTGTTCATAGGATGGAGAGGTCAATTCCCAAAGATTATGAAACACCAGATTCGGCACATAGGCGAACAGCTCTTCCCCGTCCTCGGCATCCAGCGCGTGGAGCATTCCGTCGTTTCCGCCCACATAAAGAGCTCCTCCCTCATAGACCGGGGAAGAATGCACAATATCCCCCTGCAGGGAAGACCTGTTCCGGAAGTACCCTCCGTTGGCGACCTCCTTGGATTGATTTCCGCGCAGGTATTCGGCCCTCTCCACGGCGATCGTGTCATCCGATGCCCAGTCAGGGTCCAGGAATGCTTTCTGGCTGTCGCTCAATTCCGAAAATCGAAAAGGAATACCTTCACCTCCATCATATGTTGCCATCAAACGTCCGGTATCCCAGTTCCTTTCATCCAGAAGGTCCGAGGCCGCCCACAGCGGCGAATCCCTCAAAACGTTTCCACTCGACTGGTCGATTGCATAGGCCTCGACATCGCCTGTCCAGCCGTCGGTTGAATACCGTGCCTGGTACATCGCGGTGCCGGCATGAAGCTCTTCCCCGTTTATGGAAACCGATGCGCCTGAACCGATTCTGGCCATGACATTCTGCATAACCGCCTGCAGGGAATCAATAAGGTCTCTCGGATCGGCTGCACTCAAAAATTTCCCGCGCCCGTTCACCGAGGCATGCCACAGGTCGTCGATCTTACGCTCCTGCGGATTGTGGTGGGGATTGGGCCATTCGGGATACACGCGCAGGGACGGGTCCGCATTGTCAAGATCGTAGTCGTAGATGTCCAGCGTGCCGCTGACGCCGAAAGAAACCCCGTAGGTTACCATGTGCTGATGGGTCGCCAAGTCGGGCGGATTGGTAGGCACGAGATCGAGCAGGGACTCGGAAAGATCGTTCTTGTAGTATTTCATCGCAACGTCGGCAAGCGTGGCGGAGAAATCATCGGCATAGGGTTCGCCTTGATCGCCGTCTTCGTTTCCCACCCCGCTAACAGAGCCGTTCCAGTAACCATCTGTCATGACGATGGCAAAACTCTGCTGGCACGCCCCACCCTCGGCCTCGGAAGCATACGGGGAGGATCCGATTCCCCCGGTGGCCCCGTCATCCTGGTGAAAGTATTGTCCCACCCGCTTCAACCCGTTTCTGAGCGGTGTGCCGCCGCTCGAATCAAGGTCGTAGAGCAGTGAAAGAAGGGTGCTCGTATTATCTGTAGTGGTTCCATCCCGCGTGACGTTCACCGGAAGCACGGGTTGAACCAGGCGCAGGTTAATGGAAAGGAAACCGACGTTTACCCCCTGCATGTCTTCTATTACGCGCGCTATTGCGGCCTTGGACGTGAACTCCCTGCGGCGGTAGTAGGAAAACCAGTTGGCGAAGTTCTGCAGTTCTTCGCTGTATGTTCTCGTGCTTCCATCTTCGTTCTTCGGAATCACGTCATCGGGAGGCGTTGAGTCGAGGGACAAACCGGCGTCGTTCACGTTAACCACATCACGGCTGAAGCGGTAATACTTGATATCCCCGTCCAGCACCACCAGGTACGGGGTGTCTTCGGTATCTGAATAAACGTAATAATGTGAGTTCTTAACACTTATTTCGCCGGCCGAAGCAGGCGCGAACTTTACTGCATCTGCACAGTACCGGCTGGTTCCGGAAACAGTTGCATCCAGCCTTATATACTCCCCCCCGGCGCCGGAAAAATAAAGCGTATCAAGCAGGTTCCATTCCCCGCCGTTGTTTTGCTGGTTCACGCCGGATACGGTGGTCGAAACGCCGTTATGAAAGATTGTGTAGGAGGCATCGGTGCGCCTGCTGCTGTTGGAGACCCACCAGCCGGAAACATCATAGCTGCCCGGCCCCGGAAGTTCCGGGCTCCACTCGGCCCAGGCAGACCCGTCGTTATTGTAGCTGTAATAATAATTGTCGCCGTGTTGACTGGAAGCTGTGGAAGTGTTCCAGCCGCCGTCGGATTTGGAAAACCCGGCATCGTCGTTGTCCACGATCACCCCGGCTTCTATGGAATCGTATTCAGCCGAAAGGGAAAGGGTAGGGCTTGAAGATGTCGGGTCAGACCTGGGGTTGGTGGTGCTTGCATTGTTGTAAAGGGGCCAGGGGCTGTATTCCACATCCGGGTTGTAATACATCTTGTTGTATTCGTGCCACCTGGCCTTCCACTTCTTCCGGTTGGAGCCGTAAAGGGCGTAATAATAATTCGAATAAGCATTGTCACTCATATCGAAGTTATAATAGTCGCCTGAAAATACACCGTCTGATTCCTCGGTCATGAATTCCCAGTCCATACTCCCGGAATCGTCTATAACGAACATGACATTAGCAGGCGCCGCCTGCAGTTGCGTATCAAGGGGGACGCTCGATATATCCAGGCACAACCCGGCGGGCAGGGTCGTTGTAGGTGACGTGGTTGTCGTGGTGCTGGGCGTGGTTGTCGTGGTTGTGGTGGTTGAGCTTGTAGTCGTTGAGGTGGTTGTGGTCGTGCTTGTAGTCGAAGAAGTGGTTGTAGTCGTAGTGGTGGTGCTCGTCGTTGTGGTTGCAGCCGAGGGCGCATACTCGACCGTGAAACGCCAGTGCTGGTTGTTCCATCTCCATCTATAACGATCCGCAGGTGTTGAATAGCCAGGCACATCGCTGAATTCAATCTGGAAACGATACCTCTGCCCGGGATGGTGATAGGTTATCTGGTCGTGGTGTTCGAGCCACCCGGACCAAGCCAGGACATAGGGCTCCACCACCCGCACCCGCCAACGGGCCTCTGTGCGCACGGTTCCCTCGGGATTGAAGCTCACCCGTATTTGTGTTGCGGCCTCGGCTTCCACCGTCCAGAAAAGAGGCAGCAACATCAGGCAGATCAACGCAATCATCAGGCGAAGCAAAAGTCCGCCCGCCGATCCGCCTGCCCTTGTTTCTGTTTTATCCATAGAATCCCATCTTAAAAAGTCAAAACAATCTTGTCCCTCGGGGTCGCTATCGGCATCGGTATCGGAAGTTGATCGGCGGCCTTTTCGAACCCGATACCGATTCCGACCCCGACGCCGACAAGGCAGGGAGGACACTTTTACGAGGCCATCAAATGTGGAAAGCTCAAAACCTCTTTCTGTACCCTGCTTCCACCAGGCAGCGGCCCCTCGGGCCACCGAAACGTCCGAAAACCGCAAAAGAATGCAGATTGCTACCCCCCATCCCCAGCGAGCTTCCCGATGAAACCCCTTGATTTACCGCGGAATAGCGGGTATCGCCATCCATGGAAGAAACCGACGAAACCGACCCGCTCCAGCCCGATCCACTTATCTCCGATATGTCTTCAGGCTGGCTGGCAAACCAGGAAATGGAACCGGAGCGCAGAGTATCGGCAGAGGCGTCCTCGATCCGTTGAAGAGCTTCCATGGCTGCGGATTCCGCCAAATAAAACCCCTGCTTGAATATTTTATCGTTCGCAGCCACCCTCACTTCGATCATGGAAACCGTGGTGGCACCTATGCCGAGAAATGTCAGTAAAACCAGCATGAGCATGGTCAAAACGATTGCAGCGCCGCTTTCATCCCCGGCAAAACCAATCGTGAGATTACGGATGCCAAGCCGGCCTCTGACCATTCGACTCGATCCCATTTCGATATCCTCCCGCTCACAGGCTGGGCTTTACACAGGAAAGCGCCGTAGTCCTGTTCATACCCTTCTCGTTCCAGGATACGGTGACAGTCACATTTTTCGTGTTAGCCACGGGATCGTCCTCCACGACGCTCCAGGTTATGGTGTAGCCAGGCGGAGGAGAAGTGACCGTGTGACTGCCTTCGGAAAGAAGGGAGTCCCCGTAAGGCAATGAAAGAAGGAGCTCCATCCTGTCCTGCGCCCATTTAGTGGCCTCGGTTGTTTTATACGCCCCGGCGGTTGCCTTCAACGCCGAAGTCTGCATGGCAGCCACGGCCAGCAGCCCCACGGCCAGGATGGAAATCGCTATAATGACTTCGAGCAGTGTGAAGCCCTGCTGAGCCTTCATCTTCCTTCTCCCTACAATCCAAGGTTCCTGCAGAGTATTTCCGTGGCAAGCGCCCGGCGCCTGGCCCCGTCGTTTTGGGCAGCGAGGACGGGGTTCACCGAATCGATTAAATTATAGTAGGCTGTGGTGTCGGTGTATTCCGGGTCCTCGCTTTCGGCCCGGGCCACTACTGTTATCTGGATGCTCCGGATGCTGTTCAAGTTTGTTGTGACATTTCCGCTTCCGTCATCGTCCAGGACAACGCCGTCTTCATCAAGATACCGGAAATCCAGCGCATCTATGTTGAGTGCCAGAGGCTGCCTGGAGCCTCCATTCTCGGCCCGTCCTATGTCCATGTCCCCGTCGGATCCCGAATCATACAGGGAATAGGAAATGTCCTCACCGGAGTCGATTGTTCCGCTTCCGTCAAAATCCACGGTGAAACGCAGAAGCGAGGGCTCGGCCGTAACAATCCCGGCGCCCGCTCGCCGGGTCGGGTCGCAGCCGGCCATCCTTACCTCGCGCTCGATAAAATACATCGCGGCCCGTAGATTTTGCTGAAGCTCCGCCATTTGCTGCTGAACACCGTGGGATTTCTGCTGCGCGAAATAGGTCGAAAAAACAGAACTCATGACAACGGTGCCTATGGCCATGGCAGTCATGAGTTCCACCAGGGTAAAACCCGCCTTTCCCAAACCAACGCGCGATAAACGTTTTTTTCCCTTCATTGAATACGAATGCTCCCGGCCGCAGAGACAACAACGGAGGCTTCCTTCCCGTTGCTGTTTTCAAGAAAAGCCGAACCCGCCCCGAACCCGCCGGTGTTCGTCCGGGTAAAGCCGTTCGCCCGGAACCCGATCACCGGAAGACCATCGTCGTTGTCCAGAAAAGTGAGCCCCCCGCCGCTCTTGGAGGAATCCCAGACAACACCCGGGTAGTCGCGGGAGAAAAGGACACGTTCCACGATTTCATCGCCCGTGGTGAATTCCAGGTTGTCGTCGTTGTCGATAAAAACCACGTAATCGTATGTGATGCCCGCCACGGGCTGGAGAAAACCCACGGCGCACGTGCTTCCGCGGCCGATTGCCGTGGATTTGGCAAGGTTCAGGTTGGATGCCAGTTCGCGGGCCGCCTGGTTCAACCTGTAGCCCGGCAGCAGCCCCTGAGCGCTGGGGATGGCGATGGCGGCGAGGATCCCGATTATCGCCACAATCACCATGAGTTCAGCGAGGCTGAATCCGGCCTGCCAGAAGGCCGTCGATCCGCCTGGTATGGTGCGCCCTCGATCCATGGTCCCCGCATGTGTGACACAGCTTATAAAGCGTTTTCAATGAAACAAGCGCAATAAAAATGCCGCTCGACCCTTTCGGGCCTGCTTATTCAAAAAAAGGAGGAAGGCTTGGCAACGCCTTTTAACTCCCTGAATTAACAACATTTAATCCAGGCTGCCCTTGAATCCGCCCCCCTCGCCTCGTTTCGAAACCGGCTGAAGTGATCCCGGCGCCTGCCGGTGCACAAATTTCGTGACTTTACGCATGGAAGACTGTATATTGCCATTTGAGTAATACTACTTATTTTATCAGAGTGCAACTACTATATTTTAGGTATCGAAGTGAACCTGAATTTTTTCCGGAACAAATCCGGATTCACAGTGATCGAAATATTATCCGTTCTCGCCGTGCTGGGCATACTGGCAGCGGTGGCTGTGAGCAGGATGAGCCATCAGGATGACATGGAAATCCGGATACAAACCCAGAATCTGAAAGCTCACCTGCGCTATGCCAAACTGAAGGCCCTTAACAGCGGATCTCCAGACAATCCGGTCATCTGGGGGATAGAAAGCGACGGCTCCCACTACTGGTTGTTTAAACGTGAAGACGGCGTGGAGGAATCGCCTTACCGCCTTCCCGGAGAGGAAAACGACACCGTGCCTGAAGATGCGCTGGGCCTGTCTCCCTTTGTCATAGGCTTTGATTATTACGGACGCCCTTTGAGTGATCCTTCCGATCCCGACGGAAGCTTATGGACCGAAAACGGGCAAATTGAAACCGGTCCCGGCGTTTCCTTAACGGTAATCAAAAATACAGGGCTCATAAGATGAAAAAGCGAAATGCAGATTTTTACAGGCCAACTGAGAATATCCTGCACGGCTCGGCCGGGTTTACACTGATTGAAACAATTATTTCCCTGGTGCTTTTCGCGATTCTGAGTACGATTATCTTCACTTTCATGTCTTCCTCCCTTGTAAACAGCCATAAACCTGTCCTTATGGCGCAGAACCTGGCCCAGACCCAGGAGGATGTGGAAGAGACGGTCGCAGGTTACGATAATTATCTGGAAGGGGATATCATCTGGCCCGATTTAAAAGATCAACTGCCTGACACCTGCATGGAAATACAAGGCGAGGGAGGTTTTTCCAGCGACTTCGAAATTCTTGAATGCATGTTCAACGTCGAAGGACAAAGGGTCAGCGTTCTGTTTACCGAGGTCAATTAATGAATCCGGCCGATGATCATGGGTTTACCTTAATTGAAGTCATTGCCTCCCTGCTGCTGATGGGAATTCTTGCGGCCATCGCCGGCATGGGAATCGTAACCGGAGTGCAGGGCTATCTGCTTGCCTCTGAAAATACTGCGATTACCCAAAAAGCCCAGGCGGCCCTGGGTCGTTTGACCCGCGAACTGCAGGAATGCACGGATTGCACAGGCGCTTCCACTGAAATCACTTTTCCATTCACCTACAAGATTCCCGAGAACCGGGAAATCGACCTGGACGGAAATGAAGTAACCCTGGGAGACGGAAGTTCATCTGATCCCTTGATAGATCAGGTGGAGGACTTCCAAATGGCGTATAACGCTACCGGAAAAATTGAAATCAGGCTGGTGCTCGCCTACGAAAACGCGGACGCCTCTGCCGCATTCGAGACGCTGGTGCTGCCTAGAAACCCCTACTGAAGGTATAAAAAATGCCGAGGAAAAAACTATCCAGTTCTGTAAGGCTGACATTGAAAAATTTCGGGTCCAGTGAAAAGGGAGGCGCACTGATAACCTTGATTGTCGGGATGGTCCTCATGTCCGCAGTCACAGCCGGCATCGCCACCACGATGAGTTCTTCGCCAATGAGCGAAGTCCAGGCCAATCACGCTGCCAGGGCTTATTATATCGCAGAGTCAGGTTTTCGTTACGTTTATGCCAGTTTTCAGGCGGACCCTGACAACTGGCAGGATGAATTTGAAGGCAATCCAACCTACCAGTTGCCGGGCGGTGGGAAACTTGAAATTCATGATCTTGACCCCAAGGACGAATTGACGGCAACCGTCTCAGGGGAACAAACAGTGAATGAAGGTGGAACTTTGACGGTAAACAATGCCTCTGATTTCCTGGACTACAAAGGATT
>CAYXDR010000088.1:0-9615 GCA_964463515.1 uncultured Desulfobacteraceae bacterium
TATGACAAGATAGAATTGCTGGCTCATATAGGCATTGCACTTCTGCTGTTCATCGTCGGGCTCAAACTGGACCTGAACCTGATCAAAACCACCGGCCCCGTAGCCCTGGCAACCGGGATCGGACAAATTGTTTTCACCTCCGCCATTGGATTTCTGATCGCCTGGTTGATGGGCATGAATTTCATCAGTGCTGCCTATGTTTCTGTCGCACTTACCTTTTCGAGCACGATCATCATCGTGAAGCTCCTCTCGGACAAAAAGGAGATAGACTCCCTTCACGGCCAGATAGCGTTGGGCTTTCTTATCGTCCAGGACATTGCTGCAATCTTTGCCCTCGTGGGGCTTACAACCTTTGGGTCCACGTTAACCGATGGAGGCTTGCCGTTCTGGTCGACGGCCATGATCGCGGCAAAAGGGGCCGGATTGCTCGCCTCAGTCGGTCTCTTGATGAAATTTGTGCTGCCTTGGCTCACTCACCGCCTGGCCGGCTCTCAGGAGCTGCTGACCCTTTTTGCAATCGCTTGGGCTGTGTTTCTGGGAGCAGCGAGTGATTGGCTGGGCTTCAGCAAAGAAGTAGGGGCGTTCCTTGCGGGGGTGTCTCTAGCTTCCACCGGCTACCGGGATGCCATCGGAGCAAGGCTTACAAGCCTGCGGGATTTCCTGCTGCTCTTTTTCTTCATCGATCTGGGTGCCCGCCTGGACTTATCCATGGTAGGGGGGCAGCTGGGAGCCTCTGCTGTATTTTCGATTTTCGTACTGATAGGAAACCCCATCATCGTTCTGGTCATCATGGGCCTCATGGGCTACCGTCGGCGTACGGGTTTCATGGCCGGCCTGACAGTCGCCCAGATCAGCGAGTTTGCCTTGATCGTTGCGGCATTGGGCGTCAGTATCGGCCATATTGACAAAGAAACCATGGGGTTGATCACGCTGGTGGGAGTCGTTACTATCTTTGCTTCCACCTATATGATTCTTTATTCCGGCCCTCTCTACAAGCTCTTTTCAAAACCGCTGAAAATTTTTGAAATGAGAAATCCATACCGTGAAACCGCCATCGACTTCGTGCAGGCCACACCCCGGGTGGACATCATCCTTCTTGGACTCGGCAATTATGGGACCGGACTGGCAGACTGCCTTCTTCGACGGGGAAAAACAATTATCGGCGTGGACTTTGACCCGGATGCGCTCGAAAAATGGCGGTCCCGGGGAATTTCCGTCCTTTACGGGGAAATGGCCGATCCCGAAATCCACGAACAGCTGCCGCTTCACAAAGCTGACTGGGTCGTGAGCACGGTCAGAGCCAGGGAGCTGAACCTTTCGCTGTTGAATCTTCTCAAAACCCGCGGCTACCAGGGGAAAGTCGCGTTGACCGCCACGGATGAAAAAGAAGCCGATGAATTTCAAAGATCCGGTGCCCACGTGGTTTTCCGACCCTTCAGCGACGCCGCTGAACAGGCCGCCGACGCACTGAGTCATGCAATGGGTGTCTTGCCTGAAAATATCGATTGGCCGATAGCATTTAAGGAGATCAGGGTTCAGGCGGGGGCCAGATACGCCGGCAAAAAAATAAGAAGTATTCCGCTCAGATCAGAAACCGGTGTCTCCATCCTGGCCGTAAGCCGCGCCGGGCACGTGCACCATGAGCCTGAGCCGACCTTCCGCGTGTTTCCCGGAGACAGACTGATTCTGATGGGATCACCCGAAGAGCTGAGAAAGGCGGAATCCCTGTTGAGCGAACGGAAAGAGATCGCTGCCGCCGAAGAAAGCGACGAACGTTTCGAAATCGCGGAAATCCCCATTGTGGCAGGCTCCAGGAATGCCGGCAAGACATTGGCTGAACTGCAGTTTCGACAGGCCTACGGAGTTACGGCGGTAGGCATAAGGAGAGGAGAAGACAAAATCATCAGCCCGAAACCGTCGGAACGATTGGAACCCGAAGACACACTCATAATCATAGGAAGCGCTCAAGCGGTGGAAGTGCTGAAAGAAGACGAGCCTCTATGACGGGGTCATCAAAGTAAAGCCAAAAAATCACAGGGCGGTTCGTCTTTCCAGCACGTTGTCACGAATTGCGGTAACGCGCTTTCTCGATCTGATAGAGGTTATTGCCTTTACAGTCTATCACCACCACCAATGGGAAGTCCTTGAATTCAACGCGCCGTACAGCCTCTGTTCCTAGATCCTCGAAGGCAATCACCTCGGAGGCTATGATTTTCGAAGCAAGCAGCGCCGCGGCTCCTCCCACCGCTGCAAAATAGACGGCGCCGTGCTTTTTCATCGCTTCGACCACTTCATCGGAGCGGTTTCCTTTACCGATCATCCCTGCCAGCCCCTCAGAAATAAGTCGCCCTGCATAGGGGTCCATCCGGTAACTGGTGGTAGGTCCCGCCGACCCGATTACTTTACCCGGAGGGGCCGGGCACGGACCCACGTAATATATAACCTGGCCCTTCAGGTCGAAAGGCAAAGGCTCTCCTCTGTCCAACTGTTCCACAAAGCGCTTGTGAGCGGCATCCCTTCCGGTGTAAACCACTCCGGAAAGAGAAACCATATCGCCGGCGCGGAGACGCTCGATATCTTTGTCCTGCAGCGGGCTGCGCAGTTCGATCACCATGGCTTTCCCCTTGTTCACTAAAGTTTTCTCGTAACGTGGCGGGTGACGTGACAACCCATGTTGACGGCCACGGGCAGCCCCGCTATGTGGGTGGGGTAAGTTTCGATATGTACACCCATGGCTGTTATTGTTCCGCCCAGTCCCTGCGGGCCTATCCCGAGCCCATTTATCTTTTCCAGTAATTCCTCTTCCAGCGCCCTGATGTGTTCAATCCGGGAAAATTGTCCCACAGGCCTCAATAGAGCCTGCTTGGCAAGCAGAGCCGCCTTCTCGAAAGTCCCCCCCAGCCCCACTCCCACTATCACCGGAGGACAGGGGTTGGGCCCGGCTTCATCGACGGTACGCAGGATGCACTCCTTCACACCGTCTACCCCGTCTGCGGGTTTGAGCATATAAATACGGCTCATGTTTTCGCTGCCGAATCCCTTGGGAGCCACCGTCAAAACGATTTCCTCTCCGGGCACCAGATCGAAATGAACAACCGCCGGAGTGTTGTCCCCGGTATTGACCCGTTCAAGTGGATCCCGCACCACCGATTTCCTCAGATATCCATCCTTGTACCCTGCCCGGACACCTTCATTTATGGCTTCCGTAAGGTCTCCTCCCGTGAAATGTACATCCTGCCCCACTGTAAGAAATACGACGGCTACACCGGTATCCTGGCAGATGGGCATTTTTTCTCGGTCAGCCACCCGAGCGTTTTCGAGCAACTGCTCCAGGATATACACCCCTACAGGGGATTTTTCCCGGGACCTGCCTGCTTCAAGGGCTTCATAGATATCTGGGGAGACCTTGCAGTTGGCCTCTATACACATTTCGCGCACCGCCTGCCGGATCACGGATACACCCATTACTCTCATAATTTCCCGCCCTGTAATAAATTTTTACAACTGCTCAATGCACCACAGTAGTCCGCTACACATATCACAAACAACCACGGCTATAAACCCTCTGAGGCCAAATACACAGTTTCCCCATGAGAAATTTCCACGCGGAAACGGAGCATCTAATCCACATCTTTTATTGAAACCTGTCTCTCGCCGGCCCTGAGCTGGAACACGATGTTTTTTGCCCATTTCTGCGAAATTTCAGGAAAATCTTCCCGGTTATGTGCTCCTCTGGTTTCCTCTCTCATGGCTGCCGCCTTCACAACCATTTCGGCTACGGTCAGCATGGATTCCATCTCAAGTATTCCGCAAAGGGCACTTGTG
The DNA here is from genome assembly GCA_964463515.1 of uncultured Desulfobacteraceae bacterium. Lineage (GTDB taxonomy): Bacteria > Desulfobacterota > DSM-4660 > Desulfatiglandales > Desulfatiglandaceae > CAYXDR01. The sequence continues at coordinate 3,826 of CAYXDR010000088.1, forward strand.
GCGCTGTCACCCCGAGAGCATGCCACCTCGGCGCTGTTTTTCCTGGCGATCTCAAGATTCTCAGCTGCAGCGGAAAGCCCGTCGCGGTTTCTGATCACCCCTACATATCTGGTCATGGTTTCGGTGACAGCATCTTTAACCTCTTGGGCCTTATCTTCTCCCTCACGCACTAGCAATGCTTCAAGACCGGCTACAATGTCTTCCGCGCCCTGCTGAGGCGCCTCATTCGTACTGTCAAATCCTTTACAATAGGCAGAGGCCTCTTGCCCTGCAATGGCACCGAATACCTGGGTTTCCGTAAGGGCATTTCCGGCAAGACGGTTCGCACCGTGCACTCCACCGGCTATTTCACCTGCGGCATACAACCCCGCAACCCCGGTCTCACACCGATCATTTATTACAACTCCTCCCATGAAATGATGCACACCAGGAGCCCATTCGTAAGGTTGCCACCTGGGATCGAAATTTTCGGTCTCACAGGCGCTCATAAAACGCTTGAATTTCCGGAGTTCTTCCCAATCTACCCCGGAAAGATCTCCATATACCCCCATGTTTTCAGTATGCCGCCCGGCCTGTATTTCCTTCTGGGCGCAGATGGACATCTGGGCGCGGGTCACCTGCTCGAGTTTGTCGGGAAAATAGCGATACATGTAACGTTCACACAACGAGTTATAAAACCTTCCGCCAATGGTTACCAGCCCGTCCCCGGGAGGCGGAGTCCCTCTCATACCTTCAGGGGAAATCATACATACCCGGCCCTGGACAAATTCCATGTCCTGCAGCATCGCCCCGGCACGATAGGCAAGTGCGTATCCATCCCCCGTCAAGCCGGCTGGATTTGTCGTGAGCCTGTAGAGATTCCCGGCTCCTCCGGTAGCCAGGATGACAGCCTTGGATGTAAACACCGTCAGCATATCCGCAGTCATGTCAAGGCCTACAGCTCCCACCACTGCCTGCCCGTCTCTAATAAAATCGGCTATCATCACGTTTGGAGTGACCTCAATGCCCAAGCGATCAGCCTCTTTGACAAGTCCCCGAATATAACCTCCTGCATAAGGCGCATCTGCTATCACGCCACGCGCTACGCTGCTTCCGGTATAAGGAAACAGGATGTAACGGCCTTTTCGCTGCCTGAAAACAGTTCCGAAACCTTCCAGCTCACGTGCGCTTTTGCAAGCTCTTTCTGCAAGAACGCGAACCAAAGCCTTGTTGTTCAAATGATCGCCGCCTGCCAGTGTGTCTTCATAATGTAGATCGACACTGTCCTCATCATCAAAGGAAGCGAGCATTCCTCCCATCGAAACGGGCGTACACCCTGAGGGAAAATCACCCTTGGCAACTACATGGACGCTGCAGCCCAAATTTTTTACTTCTATCGCAGCTCGCAACCCTGCTCCACCTGCACCGATAATTAATACGTCCGTATCGACCTGTCTTGTTTGTAATTTCGTCATTCTTTGATCCTTTCTGATAAGACTCGTGTTTAAAAGACGGGGATGGCCCATCATAATTTCAGCTTCAGAACGTTGCCTTTAACTTTCATCAAATATTTCCAGACGGAAACCGACTATAAAATTGTAAGCAAGTCCCGGGCCAAATTCTTCCTTCACTGCCTGCCCGACCAATTTGCCGGGAAGCGTCCGGTTCCGCACCGCCAGGGGTCAAGATGTTTCCCCGTGCTTCCATCACCCGCGCCCCTTTTCCGAACGGCGTTGCAGTGAGCCCAGGGTTCAGCTGCAAAGCGGAACATATTTATTTTGCATAACATCGGTAATACTCAGTCACAAAACTCGAAATATGGGAAAGCAGCAGTATTCACCGCCGTAAAGCATGTAAAGCATCATAACAAAAGTCATTCCTGCTTCTGTAGGAACACCGTATCCATAAATGAAGAACCGTCAGTCCCTTCCTGGTCGGTTCAACCGCCTGCTCAAAGCAGGCTGGGTTATGCCAAGAAGCCTTGCCGCGATGGACTGATTCCCGTTTGAGCGCTTTAAAGCCTCGGCTATGAGCTGCTGGCCGGCTTCCCTTATCGTTGGCAATACCTTCATGGAGGAAAAAACACTATCATTGCGATCCCCAGTTTTCGTTGTCATTCTTTTCTCTGCGTCCATACCGCCGAGTATCCGAGATGTAAACGTATCAAGAGAAAGGATGTGAGATTTGTGCCTGCTGACCGCGTCGAAAATCATGGTCTCCAGCTCCCGGACATTTCCAGGAAAATGATAAGTTTGCAGCAATGTAAGCAGTTCGTCAGGGTATCCAGGTGCAGTCTTTCCCAGCTTTAAGGCGGCCTTTTCCATAAAATGGTCCACCAGCAGCGGGACATCCTCCATGCGCTCCCTCAGGGGTGGAACACGGATCATGTGGGTCTGCAGCCGGTAAAACAAATCCCGTCGCATTCCTCCCTGAGCCGACGGAATTTCCACGTCACGGTTGGTGGCTGCCATGATGCGTGCCGAAGACAAACAGGGGACATCGGAGCCAAGAGGATAGAATTCGTGCTCCTGGAGCAAACGAAGCAGCTTGATTTGACTTCCGTTTTGAAGATCTCCGACTTCGTCAAGGAAAAGAGTTCCTCCAGCCGCCTCCCTTACCAGCCCTTCACGACTGGAGGCAGCGCCGGTAAAGGCATTCTTTTTGTGACCAAAGAGGGTGTCGGAAAACGCCGTGTCATCCAGCCCCGCTACGTTGACTGCCACAAAAGCTCCCTCGAGCCCGCTTATGCGGTGTATAGCTTTAGCCACCAGCTCTTTGCCCACGCCTGTCTCACCGGTTATCAGCACCGGTTCCGGAGACGGCGCAATGGCCTCAATATATTGAAACAGTGATATCATCGCCGAATTTCTGGTAATAATCCCTTCGAACGCCTCTGAATGCTCGATATGCGAAGAAAGGAGCCTGTGCTTCAGTGCTCGGTTTTCCCTGGCCAGCCCCTGTCTCTCCATGGCCCGGCGAACTCCACTGATCAGCCTCATTTTTTCGACGGGTTTAACGATGTAATCAAAAGCACCGTATTTCATGCATTCTACGGCGGTCTCCAAATCATCCGTTGCGGTAACTACAATTACAGGAATTTCCGGGTACTTCTGAGCAAAGGCCGTGAGAAGCTCCTGTCCGCTCAAATGAGGCATCGTAAGATCCAAAAGCACTACATCCACAGGTGTGGACTTCACGATCGGAAAAACGTCCCTGCTGTCCAGGCACGCAATCGTATGCCGAAACCCTCCTGAATTCAGAATCAGTTCAAAGCTTTCAAGAACTTCACATTCATCATCCACCAAAAGTATTGAGCCACCGGCATGAACGCTCATAGACTGTTCCCCTTCAACCTCTTTGAACCTTCCGATTCATTTTCCATGTTAGATTCCAAACAGGGGAAACGCAGTTCAACTACGGTCCCCTCATTTTGCCGGGAATGGATATCCATGGTACCGTTGTGTTCCCGGACGATATTACTCGAAATAGAAAGCCCCAGCCCGGTTCCTCCCCGATCCCTCTTGGTGGTGAAAAAAGGGTCGGTAACATGCCCGATGGCCTCATCCGGTATGCCGATTCCCCGATCCGAGCATTTTACCGAAACCTGATTTTTGCGCCCCATCCATCGGGTCTCCAACAGAATCGCCCTGTCCGGATCCGGTAAAGCCTGGCAGGCGTTTTGAATTACATTTATTACAACCTGTTCGAGTCGTTGAAAATTCCCCCTGACCGCAGGCAAATTCCCTGCCAGCCGCACATCGAAGCATCGGGTTGATTTTGCGATCATATTGCACAGCAACACACAGGCTGAACGAATGACTTCGTCCAAGTCAACCTGTTCTGTTAAGCCTTTTCCGTTCTGGCGGGAGAAATTGCCGAGTTCTTTTACGATCGCAGCTATCCGCGACGACCCCTCAATAATACGCTGGCACAGTATGGGCCCCCTCCCCCTGAACGTAATGTATGGAACTCCGCCCAGCAGAAAATCCCCGTTTTCCCTGTAGTACTCTTCGAGTATCGTCTGGGCGTCCTTCCATGCATGGGCTAACAGCTCTGCATTGGACCTGATGAATGTATTGGGGTTATTGATTTCATGAGCTACACCCGAGGTGAGAATACCCAGAGATATCATCTTATCAGCCTGAATGAGCTGCTGTTGACGATATCTGGCCTCCTTTTCGCTGTTGACCTTCTCGGTGATATCGTCACAAAAACCCTCCAGGAACGCGCTACCTTTTTCCGGAGCCTCTACAAGCCGCCCGGTCAATGAAACCCATATCTTTTGCTTGTCCTTTCTGACAAACTGCGTCACAAATCCGTTCACCGGTGTCGTTTTCCGGCGGACAATACGCATAAATTCATCCCGGTGCTCGGGGATTGCGTAAACCTGATGCCGGATATCGTAAATCGTTTCCCTCATATCTTCAGGACCGTCATAACCGAGCATTTGGGCCATCGAGGGGCTGACCTCGATGTAATGGCCATCCAGTGTGCTTTGGTAAATACCCATCGTTGAATTTGCAAAAATGCTGTGATACTTTTCTTCTGCTCTTCGTAACATCTCCTCTGTACGTTTTCGCCTCTGTATGTTTGTGAACAGAAAGAAAACCAAGCATGCAAGTCCCCCCGTGACACTCAGGGCGGTCACCAAGAGGAATGTGTGAAGGAACGGAAGCGGTGCATCGGCGTTGTTGACCTGAAGAGACATGATCCTCCAGCCCTCGATGGGAAGCCTCGCCTTCGCAATATGGTAAGACTGCCCGTCGATGCTCACCGACTCGCCGTCAAGCTTCCACGGCAAACGGGGAAAAGAATCCCTCCCGAACTGCCGAGTAGCCCGCAAACGGTCAAGGGTAGATGGAGAAAGAGGGTATAACGTTTTAAATAACCATCCGCTCTGATTGCTTGAAAAAATAATACCCTCCGGCGAAACCAATGCAACCCTGTCCCCGCCTTCTTCCAATATCGCCACGATCTCTGAAATCCCGATTTTCAAGGCTATGACCCCAACCGGTTCAGGGTCTGCCTTCTCGTAGACGGGGGAACTCAAATAAACCCCGCATGTTTTGGAAATCGCGCCAAGGGCGGGAAACACAAATGTTTTCCCAGCCATTGACTCTTGAAAATAGGGGCGAAAAACATAATTGTACCCGGTAAAAGTACCTCCGTTAAAATCCGTGCTTGAACGAACCGTTCCCTTACGATCGAGCACAATTATCAATTCGGACCGGGCCACCTTGTTGGCAGTATTAAGTACAAGTCTTATACGATCGTTATCCGGCCGTCCTGTTCCCGTCAAAACATCTATAACCTGCGAATCCCGCGCAAGTTCCTGGACCACCTTAAGCCGGCGCACCAGGTTATGTTCCATGTGTTTGGGAAGAAGAGCCACGGACACCCGATGGGCCCTGCGCTGATTCTCAGCCCTCAACAACATGGCACCGAAATGACCCGCCCCGCCAAGAACAGCCGCCAGGGCGACGAGGAACACCACCCATGCGGGAAATATCCGTAATACCTTTTTCCTCCCACCTCTCGAAGGCTTACCGCATTTTTCCGTCCGTGACATCCGAAGTTCCTCTGGTCCAAAGATGATGGCCTCGTAAAGTCCCCTGGATTATCGGCGTCGGGATCGGAATCGGTATCGGGGTCGAAAAGAGATTTGGTCAGCTTCCGATACCGATACCAATAGCGCCCCCGACCCCAAGGGCCATGGTTTTTCGACTTTTTACAGGTTCATCAAAGATGTTATGAATGATAATCAAATTGACAAAGCGAATCAAGATGCGTATCCCGACCGAAATCGGCCAC
>CAYXDR010000089.1:0-8535 GCA_964463515.1 uncultured Desulfobacteraceae bacterium
TCGGTATCGGCAGTTTATTGAAGTTCTATTTTCCGCCCAGCTAATGGCTAACAGCTGGCAGCTTCGGGTTCCGTCGGGGCCGGGGGGTCGCTGCGAGCCACCGTCCAAGCGCAGGCTCGTAAATTTTAATCAGGATCGAAACGGGGATGGAGAAATGAAAAGTTCGGGCACATCCAGTTTTCAGGTTTCCGTTTCTTCTTCGTCGTTTTCCTTTGTTATTTCCCCGTCAGGAAGGTGCAGCACAAGACCCCGGTCGGAGCTGGAGGGTCTCATGGGTGCTTTCTTGGAAATTTCCCATGAATCAAAGGCCGAAACGATATTCCAGTTGTCCAGGTCGAACTGCACGGCCCGGAGCCGGGGGATACGAATCAGGTCCTCAACCAGGGCAGAGACTTCCTTGATCTTCATTTCGCCTGTAGGGTCTTTTGCCAAAAAGCCGTAAATGTATAGGACCCTGCCGGAAAAGGAATAATTCAGCCGGGAAAGGTCCGCGGCATGCCTCACCAACACTCCGTTCACGCTGCGGTTCATCTGATATCGGTCAACTTCATTCATAATCACTGTTCCGTCTACAAAAAATTTGATTCCATCAGCATTAATGGCATCGTGATACGATTTCATAAGCATTACCTGATACCGTTTTTACTCCTGGAATTCAAATATAAACGGAGCTCGTCCCAAAATTTCCAGAAATCGGGAAAAGATTTTCCGACGCAACTTGGATTGTCTATGCTGATAGGGGCCATCAAAGACACCACAGCAGCGCTCATGGCGATGCGATGGTCGTCGTGGGGGTCTATACAGGCGCCATTAAGCGGCAAACCTCCCTGTAGGATCAAGGAGTCTTTCCTTTCATCAATTTCCGCCCCCATTTTGGACCATTCACGTGCGATGGCGGCGATCCGGTCGCTTTCCTTATACCTGAGATGCATGATGTTGCGGATCCTGGTCGTTCCTGAACAAAACAACGATACCGCGGCCAGGGTGGGGACCATGTCCGGCATCGTTGACATATCGGCATCAACTCCATGCAGCTTTTCGCCCTTCACCCGAACACTTCCGGTTCCCCGCCTGACCCTGCAACCCACAGCCTCCAGCAGTTCCAGGAATGCGGCATCTCCCTGGCGTGTAGATGATATATCTACTTTCTCCGCGACGACGGTTTCTCCGGTTATGGCGGCTGCCGCCCAGAAATAGGATGCAGAGGAAATGTCCGCCTGGACCGTCTCGTGCCGGGCGCGGTAGCATTGGCCTGATTTTACGCGAAAAGTTCGGTAACCGTCACGGTCTACCACTGCCCCGAATTTTTCCATCGCTTCCAGTGTGAGGTCGATATAGGCCCGCGAGACGACGTTTTTGCCGACGCGGATGATGACGTCCGAGGCTGCATAGGGTGCGCACAAAAGTATGCTCGAAATGTATTGACTGCTTTCGTTTCCCTGGAGGAAAATTTCTCCTCCTCGGAGACCTGAACTCTTGACGAGCACCGGCGGGTAGCCATCGGCACCCGTGTATTCCAGCTTTGCACCAAGTGTTTTGAGCGCCTCTACGAGTTCTGCCACCGGCCGATTCAGCATCCTTTCCGTTCCGGTAAGAAGCACGGGTCCTTCAGCCAGGGCGGCAAGGGATAGAAGGAGGCGGAAGGAGGTCCCGGAATTTCCTGTGAACAGTCGGGTTTCATTTTGACAGGGCCTGAAATTTCCCCCGGAACCTTTTACCGTTATACCCCCTCCCTGATCCGAGATGGAGACCCCCAGCGCCTGCAGGGCATCTATGGTCAAAGATGTGTCTTCACATCTGAGTACATTGGAAAGCACGCTTTCGCCCTGTGCAAGCGCAGAGACGATCAAAAATCTGTGGCTGATGCTTTTGGATCCTGGAATTTGCACTTTGAACATCATTTCATTCCTTTCAGAGCCGAATCGAAAGCCTCTTTCATTTCAATTTTAGGGGCCTGGAGGCCGGTCCACAACCGGAACTGGGCCGCTGCCTGCCCCATAAACATTTCTCCCCCGTCTATGGTTATACAACCCATGCGCTCGGCCAGATCGAGAAAAGCCGTCCTCTGTGGTCGATAAACTATATCCATCACGACCAAGGCATGTTCCAGTACCTGTTCCGTGACTGGAATTTCAGATGTCCTCGGATACATACCAACCGGAGTGGTGTTGATCACAATGTCTGCGCCTATAGAGCCGGTTTCCGAAAAGGGCAGCCATCGGCAGCCGAGCGATCGGGCAAGCTCCTGAGCATGAGCCTGTGTGCGGTTTGCTATCGTAAGGCTTCGGCATGAGTTCTTGAGGGCGAAACCTAGCGCCCTGGCCGCTCCTCCGGCTCCCAGCAACAGGCAGTGCTTGCCTTCCAGGCTCGTATGGTTTTCAAGCGCTTGGAGGGCGGCCGCGGCGTCGGTGTTGTGGCCATGAAGAATGCCGCCTCGATTTACCACGGTGTTCACTGCTCCAATTTCCACCGCCTGGGGTTCGATAAAATCGAGATATTCGAGGACAAAGGACTTATAGGGAATGGTTATGCTAAGTCCCTTGATGGGCAGTGCTTTGGCAGCCTCAAGGCAGGTTAAGGCATCTGCGGTTTCAAATGCCAGGTATACTGCGTCGATTTCAAGGGCCTTGAAAGCGGCATTATGTACGGCAGGACTCAACGTGTGCCCCAGGGGGGTTCCGATGATTCCATAAAGTGCGGTTTCTGGACTAATATTCATAGAGGAGCTCCTGTGTCAGGCGGCGCATGCGCTGCACCGTCATCTGGCCTGGGGCCGTTGAACCGGCTGCATCCAGGCAGGCGAAAGTGAGAAACCCTCCCATCGGGACGCACAGCAGACGGCTGAGATGGCCGAGAGGGCCCATGGCAAATGCTATAACCTGAACTTCCAGCTTGCGTGCCTCTGGTATCAGTTCGAGTATCCTGAAATTGTCTTCGATATTTTCCGCCCAGGTGACTATCTTGATAATTTTTACACCTGATACGGCCATTTCATTCAGAATCTCGATGAGTTCTTTTTTCCCTGGAGTTTGCTTTTGAAAGTGGCGGCTCAGAATGACTCTGGTTTTTCCACTGTTTTTGAGTATTTCTTCACGGATAGTTTCAGGCATAGACCACTGCAGATCCACATAGTCAGCGCCGAGCTCTACGGCCTGCTTCTGCCTGCGCGATATGTTGCCCCAGTCATCGGGGCTTTTCCCTCCCTCCGACACGCTTCGGCATGTAACAAGCACGGGCCTCGCCGCAGAGCGAAGAAGCTTTTCGAGTCTTATTTGCCGGACCATGTCGAGCCGCAGTTCAATAATGTCCGCCTGCCTTGCCGCCTCTTTCATGGCTGACGCCACGCAGCTGGTGGTATTTCCGAAAACTGAAATGCAGTACACTGCCCGCTCCCTTATTTCTCGTAGATTCGTTCTGCCACAGACATGCCGAAGTGCCTCCCGCCTTCTTCGATGCGGCCGAGGACCCTGTCGCCGACAGCAAGGGACACCACGGAAGCAGCTTCGCCGCCGGGTTTGAGCAGGCGTACGGTTTCGGCATTCTGAAGAATTATTCCACCTTTCCCGGATCTCCCCTGCGCTTCCACCAGCAGAAGCGGCCTTCTTTCGATTTTGGCCCGCCCGATAACCGCGGTTGCTGCGGTTCCTTCCGAGGACACAATTATAATGTCGCCGCCCGAATTAAGCTCGGAAAGATATTTGGTGCCGTTGGAAGCAAGGATGTAGCAATGAACAGCACCGGCGTTGACCCGAAAAGGCCTCGGGGCTACATAGGGGTTTTCGAGGGTTTCCGCCTGAACTAGAAACATTACAGAAGAGCCGTTTCCTACCAGCACCCCCTGTCCTTCCGACATCAATGTGCACGTGTCCACGCAAACCCTGTCCCCCATTCCGAGTGGCGAAATCCGGCAGATACTTAACTCGTCAAGCGCGAGTGTTCCTGCATCATTCCTAAATTCCCTGAGGATTCGGCCTGCTGATTCAGGTTCGCGGGCCGAGACAACCAGGCCGGCAACGCCCTTTTCCAAGACCCCGGAAGCGATGCGGGCTTGCTCGATATCTTCCACTTCTACAAAAATGTTATCAGATCTGGCCACTAGATTTTCGAGCGGGATCACATGCCAATCGGTGGTTTTTACGACCACCCTGCACCTTCTGCTCTCGGCTACGATGGATTCTTCGTCGGCCGCAGACTCGATTTTCATTTCAATCACATCTTCTCCCGGCACCAGATCTCCACCCTTGGCTACCACCGTAATCCTTCCAAGACTCCGCACTTCGTCCACCTTTTCGTCCGGTACGATTACTGCATCCGCACCGTTTTCAAGCGCGGACTTGACCAATTCCTTGTCCCAGGGGTCGGCCTTTACCCACAACTGTTTCATTTTGTTCCTCCTGGCGGTTATTAAATCGCGCTGGCCCCGGCCCCAACGGCGGGGTAAGAGCCGAGCACCTTCAAATAGGTGCAACTCTCGCGCATAGATTCAATCGATCGTTTTACTTTTTCGTCTTCAACATGGCCTTCCAGGTCCACGAAGAATAGATACTCCCATGCGCGGCCCTTCACCGGCCTGGAGTCTATCCTGCTCAGGTTTATGCCTTTTTCCGAAGCAGGTGTCAGAACCGAGTGAAGGGCCCCGGGCCTGTGGGGCAGGGAAAACATTATGGATGTCTTGTCCTTGCCCGTGGTTTTTTGTATCCCCTTGCCCAGGACCAGGAAACGGGTGGTGTTTCCCGGGTCATCAGCCACGTCTGCTGCAAGAATCTTCAGGCCGTAGAATTCGGCGCAAATTGATGAGCCCAATGCAGCCGCTTCCGGGTCCAGAGCGGCTTTTTGTGCTGCGGCCGCGGTGCTGGCCTCCTCTTTTTGTTCGGCGCTGGGGACAATCTCCTCGATTTTCCGACGGCATTGCGCAAAGGCCATGGGATGAGAGTATATTCGTGAAACCCGGGACAAGGCGTTGCCTTTTCCAAGCAGGTAATGTTTGATGGGCATGAGTTGCTCACCGATTATGTGCACTTCGTATCTGCTCAGCAGATCCAGTGTTAAATCAACTGATCCCTCGTAGGAATTCTCTGCCGGTACGATACCGAAGCTGAATTCCTTCCTTTCCACGCCCGAGAACACTTCGCGGAGGCCGGGGCAGGGTACCGGCGTGACGCCTTGACCGAAAAAAACGGCCGCGGCCTGGTGTGTGAAAGTACCCGAAGGACCCAGGAATCCAACTTCCGGCTTTAGCTGAACTGACCTCGATGCATTGATGATTTCCGTGAATAACTTGCGGATGAACCGGCTGTCGAGTTTGCCTTCAGCAAGCGATTGGACTCTTTCGAGCACTTCGGATTCCCTCGTAAGGTCCAGAGGAGGAACCCCGGCCCTTTCTTTCAACCGGCCCACTTCAGCCGCCTGCCCGATACGCTCGGCCAGAAGTGCCACTATTTTTTCATCTATGTCATCTATCGCTTTCCGGTAAATTCCCAATCCGTTACGATGCCAAGAACTTTCCGTTGTATCTTTACCCATTGCTTTATCCTTCCCGAAGAGTTGCGGTGATTGCTCACGCGGCCTTTCGCTCTGGGGCCTTTCGAAGGATATCGAGGGCCTGATCGACCGAAAGCCTGTCGTGTACTACCCCGGAAAGGGCAGCTACCATCAGGGCCGGACACCGGTGCTGGAAAACGTTCCTTCCGATACTGATACCGGCGGCACCTGCTTCGATTGCATCGCGAACCATCTCGAGAACCGCCGAATCGGTGTCCATTTTGGGGCCGCCTGCGATTACCACCGGGACATGACACGCTTCGACCACTTTGCGGAAAGATTCCTTGGAACCGGTGTAGGAAACTTTCACAATATCCGCCCCCAGTTCCGCTCCAAGCCTTGCAGCATGCATCACGGCTTCCGGGTCGAATTCATCCCTGATGCGTTTTCCGCGGGGGTAAATCATGGCCAGCAGCGGCACTCCCCATTGGGAAGCGGTGTGAGCGGTTTCCCCTAGATCTCTCAACATGTGGGAATCATGGCTGTTTCCTACGTTAACGTGAACCGAAACCGCATCTGCGCCCATCTTCAATGCTTCCTCCACGCTGCATACGATCGTTTTGTCGAGTGGATGGCTTGAAAGGGAGGTGCCGGCCGAAAGATGGATGATCAGCCCCACATCGCTTCCGCTTTTTCGATGCCCCTGCGAGACTATGCCCTTGTGTACCACTACGGCGTTGGCTCCCCCTTCCGCCACCTGGCTAACCGCATTTTTCATGGATGTGATTCCTGCGATCGGGCCGACGCTTACTCCATGGTCCATGGGTACGATCACGGTCCTGCCCGTATTGCGATTCATTATTCGTTCCATTCTGATTTGTTTTCCGATCATCTTTTTCCCTCCTTGTAAGTCAGCATGTTAAAAAAAATAAAAAAACCGCGGGAAGTGTAGTTTGACACCGCCCGCGGCCCCGGATGAACACCAATCCATCGAAGGCAGGCGGCCCTCTAAAAAAATACCAGCCGTAATAATTACGGATCACTGCACTTGTAGCTGACAGCACAAACTGTTTACCCTCGCATTTAAGCGGTATGTAGCGGGTTTGTTCGCTTGTCATCTTAAACCGCCCTTCGTGTCGAAGCCCGGCCTCACCGCGCGGCTTCTTAGAAGATGATCCGCCAGCACCAGGGCCACCATGGCTTTCAACACCGGAATTATTCTCGGGATTGCACAAGGATCGAATCTTCCCGAAAGCGCGAGTTCCACCGGCTCTCCCTGGAGATCCACCGTTTGTTGGGAAATTTTGATCGACGGAATTGGCTTCACCGCGGCCCTGACAACAATATCCTCGCCGTTGGAAATACCGCCGAGAATTCCCCCCGCCCTATTAGCAAGAAAACCTTCGGGGCCTATGGGATCATTGTTTTTGGAGCCTTTCAGCCGGGCGGCCGCAAAACCTTCTCCCACCTCGAAGCCCTTGACGGCACCCACGGACATGACTGCTTTGGCGAGATCGGCTTCCAGCTTGTCGAAAACCGGCTCCCCGAGACCTGCGGGGCATCGTTCAGCTCGAACCTCCACGATTCCTCCCAGTGAATCGCCCTCGTCCCGTGCGCGCGTTAGGATTTCCACCATTGCAGGAAGAACATGGGGGTCGGGGCAATACAAGGGGTTTGCTCCTATGAAATCCCTTTCGATCCGTCCTATACGTATGCCTCCCAACTCCACTGTAAAGGCCGATATAATGATTCCCTCGGCAGCCAGAATTTTTCCTGCTATCACGGCCGCAGCGACCCGGGCAGCGGTTTCTCTCGCTGACGCCCTGCCTCCGCCCGTGAAATCATAGTGCCCGTATTTGCATCTGTAGGTGTAGTCGGCATGTCCAGGTCTGTATGTATCTCTCAATATTTCGTAGGGTGCGCTTTTAGCGTCCCTGTTATGAATCATGAGCCCTATGGGTGCTCCGGTCGTAAGCCCTTCGAATACACCGGAAAGGATTCTTACACTGTCGGGTTCTTTTCGCCCGGTGCTCAAGGGGTGGTTGTCCGGCCGGCGTTCTGACATCGCTGCCGAAAAGTCTTTTTCGCCGAGTGCTATGCCAGGGGGACACCCGTCGACTACCGCTCCCAGTGCGGGTCCGTGTGACTCACCGAAGGTCGTTGTTCTGAAAAGAGATCCAAATGTGTTTCCAGCCATCACGCCACCAGGTCCTTTAGTGTTTCATGCCCTCCGGCCTCGGTTTTAAGGCCCTGCAGCAATCCATGTATCTCTTCGACTATTCGGGCTACATTCCAATGACCGCAATCAACCGTGTAGTCGGACGCATTGGAGTAAAGCGGGCTTCTTCGTTCGAGCAGTGCATCCACTTCCTTGACGGGATCATCCGAGGTCATCAGGGCGGGGCGAATGACCCGGCTGCTGTCCTGAGCGATTCTTTCGCGAATGACAGAGGCGGGCGTGCGAAGCCAGAAAACAACCGCCTGCTTTTTCAGCCTGGTAACATTACCTGGGTCAAGCACTATGCCTCCGCCCGTCGCTATCACCTGGCACTGTCCGGACAAAGCTTCTGCAAGGGCCTTTGTTTCAATCTCCCTGAATAGGCGCCAACCTTTGAGGGCGACAAATCGGTGAATTTTCATCCCTGCCATTGCTTCGACCATCTCGTCGGTGTCGGTGAAATTTGTGCCGGCCTTTTTCGCGAGAAGACGACCGACGGTTGTCTTGCCGCTGCATCGAAATCCAATTAACGCCAGATGCACTGCTATCTCCCTGTCTACAAAACAAAAAAAAGCCGCGGGTGGAAAATTTCCGCCCGCGGCTTATGGATTGGTAACAACAAACCTCAGCGCATGGGCGGACCCCTCCAATAAAAGGAAAAATAAAAGCCGCGCCATGTGTTGATGTATGATGTTGCTATAGCCATTGCTAGTCCGGTAAAAGTTGATGAACTTGTAAAACTTGAAAAGCCATATACCGTATCGCCAATAATTGGGGATTTGTCAACCTGTTTTTTTCTGGTGCCCGCACAGTCCGATAAACGCCAAGGATCACTG
>CAYXDR010000089.1:8545-9614 GCA_964463515.1 uncultured Desulfobacteraceae bacterium
TCCATTTGTTGCTTTCTTCGAAATCGAAATCGCTATCGGGATCGAAATCGACGCTGTAGGGCCCATATTTCTTCGATCCCGATAGCGATCCCGATTTCGATTTCGATTATCCCAACAATGAGCATTACTTGTCCAAGGCCGGCCCGTGCCGTGGAGATGCCTCTTGCCCATGGAAGCCCAATAGGATATCTTACATGGACTTTTGGAGAGAGGTTTAAATGCACGATATACGCGCGGTACTTTTCGATTTGGATGGAACATTGACCCGGCCGGGCGCTCTGGATTTTCCTGCGATAAAGCGCAGGCTTGGTTGTCCGCAGGATTCTGCAATACTCGAATTTCTTGCCGGATTGGAACCACGGGAAAGGTACAGGCTTGAGAGAATTCTGGAGTCCATAGAACTGGAGGCAGCCTCACTTGCTGAACCCAACGATGGTGCAGAGGGATGCGTGAAGAACTTGAGGGACCTCTCCGTTCCGCTGGGGATCATTACGAGGAATTGCAGAAGCTCGGTGGATGTGACGTTTTCACGGCTCGGTGGAATTTCCAGAGATGATTTTTCGGTGATAATATGCCGTGAAGATGCTTCTCCCAAGCCTGATCCGGCAGGCGTTTTGCTATCCGCACGACTTATGGACGTCGATGCGGCTAATTTGCTCCTTGTGGGCGATTTCCGCTTCGACGTGATGGCAGGGAGGGCCGCAGGGTCTTTGACCGCCCTTGTCACCAATGGTGGCCCATGCCCGTGGCGGCACGACCCTCCCCCTGACTGGGTTTTAAACGGGCTGAAGGATGTGGTAGGGCTGGTGAAGAATCCTCGGGAAGCTGGGCTATGCCGCTATGCGGCAGCCTGCGAGCAACGAACTTGATTGATGGCGCGGTGTCAGTTCGTTGGAAATCAGAACAGCCATGCCTCTCGGAGTCGGTATCGGTATCGGCTATTTCTAAAGCAGTTCCTTTTTCCGCCCAGCTAACAGCTAACAGCTAACACGGTTCCGGCGGTGCCGGGGGATTCGCTGCGGGACCTTCATATTTTTAAGTCCTCCCCGAGAAAGACTTTGTATTCTCT
>CAYXDR010000090.1:0-3222 GCA_964463515.1 uncultured Desulfobacteraceae bacterium
TAGCGACCCCGACCCCGAAGGACATCGTTATTTTGACTTTTTACGAGGCCATCAACACATAAATGAAGAGCAAAGGCCGTGCCCAAAAATCTATCACATGCTTAAGCAGCGAATATTAATTGATATATTTCAGATATGCCCCCGCACGCAGATTCATTATTTGCAGTTTTGATGGGGTCGTGTGCAGAAATTATACGATATCAACAACAAAGAACATGCTTATGCGTAAAAAAACTTCACATTAGATTTGAATATTCCTTTTCAAATATGAGCCTTACTGCGAATACCTCCAGAACAGCGGCTGATCAAGAGACGGAGGCAGAGACAAACAATTCAATTTATGTGTGTAAAATCGATACACATAATACTTTTCATCCAGGGCCGGGTATGATATTCTATTTTTATTATGATCAATATAATCTGTGTAGACAGAGGACTGGATCTCTACAGGCAGCTCTCAAGGGTGTTCCCTGAGCCTTCAACGAGAATATCCTTAGAACGCAGCATAGACATGGTATTGGAACGTTTCGAGGCCGAGGCCTTCGATATACTGGTCCTTTCGAGTTCGGCAGCCAAGGGAGGAACCGGAATCGATGGTATTGAACTCCTCGAAATAATAGTGGAAAAATGCCCCGCCACCCAGATCATCTTTCTTGCCTCTCCGAAAGAAATACGCCTTGCGATTTCGGCTCTGAGAGCAGGGACCTACCATTACGCCAAGTTGCCCATAGGGGACGACGAGCTCCGTCTTTTGATTGAAACTGCGCTGGAACGGCGCCCTTCATACGGGCCGAATCTGCTGCTTAAAAAGGAACTTAGAGAGACAACCTTCGAACAAATGGTAGGAGGGTCGCCCGCCATCCGTGCTGTTTACCGTCAGGTGCGGCAGGCGGCTTCCACCGATATCCCGGTGCTTCTCACCGGCGAAACAGGTACGGGAAAAGACCTGGTTGCTCAGGCGATCCATCAATTGAGTTCGAGGAGCGAGGAGCAGTTCCTGCCCGTCCACCTGGCTTCACTGCCCGACGATCTGGTCCCCAGCGAGCTTTTCGGGCACGAAAAAGGAGCTTTCACGGGCGCCATGACCCGCTTTGCGGGCTGCTTCGAGCAGGCTGCTGGAGGCACCATTTTTCTCGATGAAATCGGCACTATCGACGACCGCATTCAGGTAAGCCTCCTTAGAATGCTTGAAACCAAAACATTTACCAGGATAGGAGGGACAACACCCATAGAAGCGGACTTCAGGCTTATCGCGGCCACCAACGAAAACCTCCCGGCAGCAGTTAAACAGGGTTCTTTCAGGGAAGACCTGTATTACAGGCTGGAAGTCTTTATGATCTCCATACCGCCTGTCCGGGAACGCCACGGCGACATCCCGCTCCTGGTCAGTCATTTCCTGAAACGCTTCAACACCGCTTACAATAAAAACATCGCAGGGATATCACCTGAATGCATCGGGGCCTTTGAATCCTATCCGTGGCCGGGCAACGTGCGCGAGATTAAAAATGTCCTCCACAGGGCGGTTGTAATGTGTGAGGGCAGCATCCTCATGCCGGAGCACCTGCCTGAACGAATCCGCTCCGGTGGGAAAGAAAACCAGGAGATTACGATTTCCATAGGGTCCACGCTTCAGGATTGCGAAAAGCGGGTGATCACGCACACTCTCAAATTCACAGGCGACAACAGAAGACGCGCAGCACAGATACTGGGGATAAGCAGGAGGGCCCTTTACAACAAACTGGAGCGCTATGGAATCGGAAAACGAACGTAGGGGCGCTGTAGGGGCGCTATTAGCCATTAGCCGTTAGCCGTTAGCTTTTAGCTGTTAGCCGGCGGAAAAAAGAACTACTTCAAAAAAAGACGATACCGATTCCGATACCGTGGCCGACCCCGATCTATTACGATTACGACAACGATAACCGCTCGCGCCGCTCCGCTGACAACGATGAAAAGAGAAGGGGTGACCAGGATAAACACGCGATACCGATACCGTTGAAAACCAAAAAAAGAGCCCGTCACATTGCTGCGGCGGGCCCAGTGGGTTTTCGGTTTTTATTCTTCTGGATTCTTCTCTAGTTCCTTCATGCGCCGGTTTATTTCATCAAGAGCACCCCGCAGGGAGTCGGCTTCGGCCCTGAGGGCCTCGATCTCTGATCCGGGGGCTGAAGCTCCGTACCCCCATTGATACCCAGGGTCAGGAGCACCGTATACCGGAGCGCGCCCCTGGAATCCAAAACCACCTGCGGCCCAGCCTCGACCATAACCATAACCACGACCGCGGCCCCGGCCGTATCCGCCGCCAAACCCTCTTCGAGGCATTCCAGCGTTCCCCGGTGCGCAATATCCTCTACCTCCTCCTGTCATAGGACCGTATCCGGCAGGTCCTGATCCGTCAAATCCTGGCATGACAAACCTCCTTATCTCCTAAAATGTTTTCCCCAACGCCGTCCATGCCTCCCCCCCATTGATCGAGCGGAAGCTTCAAAACTGCCACCTTCTATGCGCAGAAATTTACCCATAACCAAAGCTTCTGCCACCGTACGCCTCGCCGCCGACAAAATCCTTCCATAGGTCTGGCGGGAAACATCCATCTTTTCAGCAGCCCGTTCCTGGTCAAGCCCTTCGAAATCGCTCAACCTCAGGGCTTCGAATCCTTCAACGGGCAAAATCACCTCCTGCCTTCCCCACGGAGGCAGGCGGTTGGGTATGAACCCTTCGATAACCGGTGGTTCACTGACCCTGCGCAGTTTGGGGGGTCGTGGCATCGCGGCCTCCTTTTTTGTTTTGTTGACAATAATATAAGGGCATCAGACCGAAAGTCAACCTTGTTTTTGAGCTTACGACCAAAATAAATACACAATTTTTTTTCGAAAGCAATCCTGCTCGTATTTAGTGGTCATATGACCATTTCACGAGCTTCAAGTCGAAGCACTAAAGGAAAGTGATGCCGGAGATCCCGGATGGGTTTCCACAAACCAGTCGATAAGTTGCCTGGCGATGCTTGGTTTTTGGGGAATTTCCGGAAGCTTGTCGGCAGTAAACCACCCGGCCTCTAAAATCTCCACCCCGTCCTCGGTGATTCGGCCGCTCCGGTATTCTGCCGTGAAGCCCACCATCAACGAATGCGGGAACGGCCAGGGCTGACTCGCGAAATATCTGATATTGCCGACCTCTATTCCCACCTCTTCTCTTATTTCGCGGGCGACGCATTCTTCGAGGGTT
>CAYXDR010000090.1:3232-9598 GCA_964463515.1 uncultured Desulfobacteraceae bacterium
TCGACAAAACCGGCCAGCACACTGAACATCCCGGTTTTCCGGAACTTTGAACCCCGGGCCAGCAGGAGTTTTTCCCCCTTAACGATGGCCACTATCATTGCCGGGGATATCCTGGGGAACTGCAGTAAACCGCATCTCGGACAAATCATCGCCCGTTCTGTACCGCTCTGCTCGTTCAGGGCACCACATGCACCGCAGAATCTATGGGTGCGGTTCCATGTGACCAGCTGGCTCGCGGTGCCCGCGATTCGGAAAAAAACTTCACCGTAGTCTGTGAAAAGCCGCCTAAGCCCCACGAAGCTCATGTGTTCGGGAACAGAAAACTCTTCCCCCGCCTCAACCGCGTAACAAGGAGAACCTTGAAGTTTTCCCAAAAACTGTACGCCGGCAATGGAATGGATACCCAACTCGGCCGGTCCGGAAACAAAAGGCACGGGTGCAGGCCCGGGCTTACTAACTATCAGCAATTTTCCGTTCCGCAGCACGAACCACCAGCCTGGATGGAAACCTTCGGCGGACTCACCAGCCGACGGCACAAAAATTTCTTTCATTCCAATTCCTCATATCCGCTCTTGCCTTTTTGCTCCTGAGGATTCAAACCTTCCGACAGTCTGCTGTAGGCAGCATCGAATCGCTCCCACAGCTCCAAACCGATCCTTTCGTGGGTTTGAATGATTTCAGAGAGGATTTCATCAGTGGTCAGGGGATTTATAAGCACCGCACGCAGCACCACAATTTGCTGGGGCCTGTAGCGGGTGGATTCGAGGCTAGTCCGGGAGACAAAGCTGGTGTCATCGGCTCTCATCTCCTTGTGGAGCTTTATGTTGCAACTGTTCAACACTTTGTTAGCCCCGCGCAGGATTTTCAAGTATTTCCGAGCCTCTTCGGCCCCTGCCCTTTTCAGAACCCGGCCCCATCTTTTCAGGTCCTTCAAAACATTGTTCGGTACAAACCGGTAATTGACGATGAACATCTGCGGGTTGTTCAATATTTCGAAATTTCCACTTGCAGTGACAAGCCGCACCAGCGTTTCGGAATTTTTCCGGGCCTGCCTGAACAGAAGGCTGTAACCCTGTTTACCGATAATCTTAATGGCAGCCCACGGTTTAAGCGCAGAAAACGGCCTCGACCCTTCCACTGTGAACCGTCCGATGTCCACTGAATTCTTGCGAATAATATAGCTGCTCGTATGTTTAATAAGGGAAAGGTCCTTTTCACTGCGAAACAGGGCCAAACCCATCGACATCGGGCAATACAGCAGTTTGTGGGCGTCGATCGTCACCGAGTCGGCCATTTCAATGCCTTTAAACAATTTCCGGTATTCATCAACCACTAAGGCAGGTCCCCCCCAGCACGCATCCACATGAAAATGCACTCCGGCCTCCCTGCACAGTGCACCGATGGCGGAAAGATCGTCGATGTTGCCGGTCTCGGTATTTCCAGCAATCCCGACCACACCTATTATCTTTGCCCTTTCAGAAGACCTTGCCCTGGACAACCGAACAATAACACGGCGCAGACGATCTGTATCGATACGGTTCCAGGCATCGACCGGCACCGTCACCACGTTTTTCTCTCCTATTCCCAGCAGCCCCGCCGCCTTTTTCAGAGAATAATGAGCCCGGCTCGACATGACCACCACCGCGCGCGAATAGCCGTAGCGGTTCAGGGCGGAAGCCATTCCCTCCGCCCTTACACCCCGAAAGCCGTCTGCGGCAGGAAAAGCCTTCTCCCTGGCGACCAATAGTGCGGTAAAATTAGCAAGCGTTCCATCCGATGTAACATTTCCAAGGGCGAAGGCCGGATCCTGGATGAATTTCCTGTAAAAACCTTCAGGCCTGTCAAACACCAGGCGGTGAAGCCACGCGACCAGTTCGCGTTCAACAAAACTGGATGCCTTGGCGGTTTCAATCTTCACCTGATTCTGGTTCAAAGCTGCGATAATCATCTCGAGAAGAATCATGAAATAAGGAACAGCACTTGTCATGTGCCCAATATAGTAAGGGCTCCCGACCTTCACCGAATGATCCACGATCTCCGTTTTTATCCCCGCTACCACGTCCTTTATAAGCTGCGGCTCATCGGGCAAGGAAGTCCGGTTAAAAATACCGCTCAATTCGGGAAGAGAGATCGTACTGTGAATGCCCCCCTTTTCCTGGAAAAAATCATGGATCATGCCAAGCAATTCATTTCCAAATTCAATGAATTTATCAGGAGAATTTGGCATAATAAATAATTTTTTGAGATATTCCAAATTACTCTGAATAATTTTAGGTGACACTTGCACTTAAGTCAAACCTTTATTTAAAAGTTAAAAACTTTACTTTCGGCTGCCAAATCTATCAATCCCGGGGCACCGTCCAGTTTCATGTTTGAAAAAAATTTCGACTCGTCAACCTGACGATTTTTCGCACAGGGGATTCAGACCCCCACCGGCACACTGTTGTCAACCAGGTAGGGAAAATAATCATCGGGGCAGTCGCCAGTGATGGTTTTCTGCGTGAAATCCCTTTCCTTGTCAGCCCATAAAACCCCACCGTCCACCATGAAAATATTGACGGCATGCCCTTTTGAATGAGCGATTTTTGCAAATTGAAAGCATCTGGTTGCCTTTTCGTTGTCGTCCCTGCTTAATACGAACAAAAAATTCGCCATACTGCACTCCTTTCTTTTGCGTTAAAGGCTTTTTCCATGCTGGTAAAAAATGTTCACCTTCCGCTCCGGTGCCCTGCGCCATTGGTGATTATCTCCATGCCTTCCGCATCCGTCAACCTGTTACGGCCCATTACTTTTTTCTTGACAACGATGAAAGGGAAAAACAAGTATACCGCGATACAGAGAGGCGGCCTTTTCAGACCTGTTTTTAGGAAACGGAAAAATCACAATGACACAATTTAAAACGCTCAATCCGGCCCACATAGAAGAAGTCACCAGGCGGGTATGCACCAGCCCCTATTTCCAACTCATATCCCTTCGCATTCCTGAAATAAAATGGGGCGCGGCACGTGTGCATCTAACAGTCGAAGAAAAACACCTGCAACCCTGGGGCAGGGTGCATGGTGCAGTTTATGCAGCACTGGTTGATGTAGCCGCATTTTGGGCAGTCTACACACAGATCCCCGAGGGCACCGGGTTGACCACTGCGGAACTGAAGCTCAATTACCTGGCTCCTGTTTCTTCCGGCGAGTTGATATGCCGGGGCAGAGCCATCAAAGTCGGAAAAACCCTTTCCCTCGGTGAAGCTTCCGTCTACGACGGGACGGACCGTCTACTTTCTCACGGAACCGCCACCTTGATCGCGCTAGATTCCATTTCTCTAAAAGGCGACGCCCCTCTTCCTCCAAAATGGATTTGATCCCGTAGCTGAAACCGTTCTAAGAACAAGGGGAGGGGCCGGGAGCTGGTACGGGTAGCTTTTAGCCATTAGCTTTTAGCTGTTAGCCGGCTGAAAAAAGAACTACTTTCAAAAGAGACGATCCCGCTACCGACCCCGAATTTTGATTCCTGACTTCTGACTTCTGATCTCTGACTTCCCACTGAACGCCAACCTCTGAACCCCTTTAACTACCATTGACACATGACCTTCCGAGCTTAACTTTATTTCATGACAAAAGAATTTTCACGATGAAAACATCGTGTAAAGACAATTATGGAGGAACAACCACATGAGATTCGACAAGTTCACACTCAAGGCCCAGGAGGCCGTTCAGGCTTCGCAACAGCTGGCAGAACGCTTCGGGCACCAGGAAATAGAACCTGAGCACCTGCTGCGTGTACTGCTTGACCAGAAAGATGGGGTGATACCCCCCCTGCTTGGTAAAATCGGCGCCGACCCCGGAAGCCTGATCCAGGCACTTGATCAAGCTATCGAAAAACTTCCCCGCGTTTCGGGTGCAGGTTTCGGCCAACCGTACCTTTCCGGACGAACGAAACAAGTTCTCGACAGAGCCTTTTCTGAAGCCGAGCAGATGAAAGATCAGTATGTAAGCCTGGAACACATCCTGCTGGCGGTACTCGAGGAAAAGGCGGGAGAGTCTTCCAAAATCCTTTCAAAAGCCGGCATAGTGCGAGACAACGTACTTAAGGCCCTTGTTGATATACGTGGAGGACAGAGGATTACCGACCAAAACCCTGAAGACAAGTACCAGGCGCTCGAACGGTTCAGCAAGGACTTGACCGCCACAGCCGCCAAAGGGGACCTCGACCCGGTGATCGGTAGAGATGATGAAATCAGGCGTATTGTCCAGGTGCTTTCCCGCAGGACGAAAAATAATCCTGTACTGATCGGGGAGCCGGGTGTGGGGAAAACAGCCATCGTCGAAGGCCTGGCCCAAAGAATCGTACAGGGGGATGTACCAGAAACCTTGAAAGAAAAGCGCGTCGTAGCACTGGACATGGGTTCCCTGATAGCAGGTGCAAAATACCGCGGGGAATTCGAAGACCGATTGAAGGCGGTTTTAAAGGAAGTAACCGATGCCCAGGGCCAGATAATCCTATTCATAGACGAAATGCATACCTTGGTGGGAGCCGGTGCGGCCGAAGGCGCTGTAGACGCTTCCAATATGCTTAAACCCGCCCTTGCGAGAGGGGACTTACGATGCGTCGGGGCCACAACGATAAAGGAGTATCGGAAGTACATCGAAAAGGACGCAGCGCTCGAGCGAAGGTTCCAGCCGGTGATGGTGGAGGAGCCTAACGTCGAGGACACGATAAGCATCCTCAGGGGACTCAAGGAAAAATATGAAGTTCACCATGGGGTGCGCATCAAGGATTCAGCCCTTGTAGCCGCCGCCACCCTGTCCCACAGATACATCACGGACAGGTTTCTCCCCGACAAGGCTATCGACCTTATAGATGAGGCCACAAGCAGGCTCAGGATCGAAATTGACAGCATGCCGGCTGAAATAGACGATGTCCAGAGGAAAATAACCCAGCTTGAAATCGAGAGGGAAGCACTCAAGAAAGAAAAGGACCAGGCATCCCGAGACCGGCTCGAAAAACTCGAAGACGAGCTTTCCGAACTGCGGGATCAAAGCCGGGAAATGATTGAAAACTGGAAACGAGAAAAAGAAGCCATCACAAAAATCCAGGAGATAAAAGAAAAACTCGAGTCCACCCGGACCGAAGCCCAGATGGCCGAACGCCAGGGAGACCTCTCGCGTGCAGCCGAGCTGAAATATGGAACGCTTATACAGCTTGAAAAAGAGCTTGAGGAACATAACGCGCGGCTTTCCGAACTCCAATCTGAAAACAGGATGCTCAAGGAGGAGGTGGACGGCGAAGATGTTGCCGAAGTTGTAGCCAAGTGGACAGGCATCCCCGTATCCAGGATGATGGAGGGAGAACGGGAAAAACTCCTTAAAATGGAAGAGCGGCTCGGCATGCGAGTGGTGGGCCAGGACGGTGCTATCATCGCTGTTTCAAACGCGGTGAGACGTGCCCGATCAGGGCTTCAGGACCCCCAGCGGCCCATTGGTTCTTTTATTTTCATGGGACCAACCGGTGTGGGGAAAACCGAGCTGGCAAGAGCGCTCGCTGAATTTTTGTTCGATGATGAACAATACATGATTCGAGTGGACATGAGTGAATACATGGAAAAACACTCGGTTGCCCGCCTGATAGGTGCGCCCCCGGGCTACGTGGGTTACGAAGAGGGTGGTTATCTGACCGAAGCGGTAAGACGCCACCCTTACTCCGTGGTGCTGTTCGACGAAATCGAAAAGGCTCATCCGGATGTATTCAATGCCCTTCTTCAAATTCTTGACGACGGTCGCATGACGGACGGAAAAGGCCGTACCGTAGACTTCAGAAACACAGTGCTGATCATGACATCCAATGTGGGCAGCCAATGGATCCAGGAATTGAGCGGACGCGATGAAAAAGAAATGGAGAGCAGGGTTCTCGATGCTCTGAGAGCCACGTTCAAACCGGAATTTTTAAACAGGATAGACGAAATCGTGCTCTTCAAATCCCTCGGCACCGAAGAGATCAAAAAGATCGTAAAAATCCAGGTGGCGCTTCTCGCAAAACGTCTTGAACCCAGTAAGATAACCCTGAATTTGACTGACGAGGCAGGTGAACTGTTAGCGAAAGTAGGGTTCGATCCCAATTATGGGGCACGTCCGCTTAAGCGCACGATTCAACACCTGATCCAGGACCCCCTGGCGGTGAAAATCCTTGACGGCTCTATCGGTGAGGGAGACAGGGTCCAGGTGGGAGTAAAAGACGGAGAGATCTCCATCGAAAAAGCATAATGCGCATTCAGGCCTCACTGTTGAGCCTGTTCCTGAATTTGCGGGAGGGCCTGAACATAACCACGCGCCGGGACCTTATCATCATGGATTGACCGGTGGCCGGATTTCTCCC
>CAYXDR010000091.1:0-9511 GCA_964463515.1 uncultured Desulfobacteraceae bacterium
GTGAGCGGCATCCGCCATCGGATCGCCGGGCTCCGCGGGATGCGGACGAGGTCTCCCAGGCCGTCATTCCCCGACACAAAATTGTGTCGGGGGGTGACGATAGATGGGATATTTTGACTTCTTACGGCTTCATCATTTTTAAATTGGGCGTGACCCGGCAGTTGGCCGTTTCATTGCCTGCTGTGTCAACGGCGAGTAGGGGGACGCCGGGAGCCTAGAGCCTTTGTGCAAGCTCAAGGAGGCTTTGGACCACGAAGGACTGGATGAAAATTATCGCCAGGATTACAAGAATGGGGGAGAAATCGATTCCACCGAAAAAAAGGGGAATCCTGCGTCTAACCGCGTAAAGCACGGGGTCGGTTACCGAATTCAGGAACCTCACGATTGGATTGAATGGATCCGGATTCACCCAGGAAATAAGGGCGCGGGCTATGATTATCCACATATAAAGGGTCAGTGCGATATCGAGTATGCTGGCGACGGCGGCCAGAAAGTTTGCTATTACGAACATATATTTACAGCCTCCTGAGGGCTCAGATGCGGCCTTGGTTAGTAAGGGGCATGTCGGATCGGAACGTAAGCCGGGTCCTGTAGCCAGAACCAGTCACCTGTCTCTGGCTGACGGCCATTCATCTAGCTCGGATGTTACCATCCGAGTCGAGCAACCTACCCGGGAGCTCGGGCGGACCACCCTCGATCGCTCCGCTATTTGGTCTTGCTCCGGATGGGGTTTACCAAGCGCTTTCCGTCACCGGAAAGCCTGGTGAGCTCTTACCTCACCTTTTCACCCTTACCCGCCACTCAAGGCGACATCCCCTATTTAAAAAGGATGGTCGTCGCATCATCATCCAGGCTTTAAGCCGATCAAAAAATGCTGAGTGTCGGGCGGTTTACTTTCTGTGGCACTTTCCTTCTCGTCACCGAGACTGGATGTTATCCAGCATCCTGTCCTGTGGAGCCCGGACTTTCCTCCCCCCTGCAAAATTACAGGGCGGCGGCCGTCTGTTCCGGTCCGGCATGCCTGTATTGAAATATTACCATTATTGAGCCATCCGTCAACCTTGCTGGCGCCCCCCCCCATGCAGCATCAAGATCCGCGGCCTGCCGATACTTACTGCCTACATTTTGGCCGCAGAAACATCTGCCTGTGAATTTTCGGGGTCTAAGGACTTATATTTTTCGTCGTCTCCCCAATAGATTATCCTCATACAGTGAGGACAGCTCATCATCTTTTCTCCCTTTATCAATTCATTGAATTTCTGGGGAGGGATGGCCAGATGACAGCATTGGCATACTCCTTTCAGGACAGCGCTTACAGCCAGCCCACCTTTGCGTTTGAGTAACTGTTCGTAACGTTTCAAAAGCGGTTCATCGATGTCGCGGCACAGCGCGCCTCGTTTACTGAGAAGGGTTTTAAAAGTTTTTTCAAGTTCCTCCATGTGTTTCTCGAGGTGATGTCGTTCTTTCTCCACTGTTGCAGTGAGCTCCTCGCTTTCGGCGGTTTTATCGGCCTGGTTGCGTGTGGATTCCTCGATCTTTTCCATGAGTTCGATAGAAAGATCTTCCAGCCTCTGTTTTTCGCCCTTTAAGTCGTCTATTTCTTTCAGGGCAGCCTGGTATTCTTTATTGGATTTAATTTGAGAGAGCTTGTCGTTGCTTTTTTGTATTTTTGATTCTAGAGATCCAATTTCCTGATCCAGATCCCTGTGCTCTCTTTTCAAAGCTTCAAGCTCTATCTCGGCGTTTTTAACCTCGACGGAAATCTGGTTGATTTTTTGGTCGAGTGCCTTCAGCTTTTGCGGGCATTGCCGCTTTTCATTCATAATAGCCATTAAATGTTTGTCAAAAGCCTGAAGGCTTATCAGATGAGATAACTGTTCTTGCACCTTTTCACCCCTTTTCAACCTGCCGGTGCGCCGGCGGACTTGTAAAGCTCATGTGACTAAACCGTCCCACATGTTGATTAAAACACCGCCAGAGGGTCGGCTTCTTCAGCCAGGTATACCTCGACGGCCCATCCAAGTTGGTTCATGGATGCTGCCAGCTTTTGAATTATGCGACTGAATGCCGCCTTTTCCGTAGCGAAGTGCCCTCCGTCCACTACTGTCAGCCCACGGTGGAGTGCATCGAGCGCTTGATGATGCGTAACGTCTCCGGTAAGCAGCAGATCCGCGCCGGCGTCCGCCGCCTCGTTGATCATTCCGCCGCCGGAGCCTCCCACCACAGCGATTCTGCGGATGGGTGCTGCTGTAGCCCCTGTGATTCTCAGGAAGGGAAGCTTTAGACAGGCCTTAATCCTGGCGAAGATCTCTTCTGTGTTTTCCTTTCCGGGTAGGCTGCCGATTCTGCCCAGGCCGACCCCCTCGGCTTTTCGTTTTTTCTCGAGCACTTCGACATCCCGGAGGCCGATCATCTCTGCCAGAACGTCAGATACCCCGTCGCGAGCGGAGTCCAGGTTGGTATGGAGAGAAACCACGCTGATTTTTTCCATGACGGCCGACTGAACGACGTCGCCGGGAAAGGTATCGAAGGTGAGGGAAGAAACGGGTTTGAAAAAAAGAGGATGGTGGGTTACCAGAAGGCCGGCTTCCTTTGAAGCGGCCTGTTGTACGACAGATACAGACGGATCTAGGGCCGCCAGCATAGCCTGCAGGGGGCGATCGGGAAACCCGAGTTGGAGTCCAGGGTTGTCCCAGCTCTCAGCAAGATGGGGCGGGGCGGCGCTCTCAAGAAATTCCACCACCTCTTTCACTGTGGGGCTTTTAGCCATATCAAGGCTCCGAAACCTCGAGTATCAAAAAGCAAAAGGGCGCATCCACCGGGGTTGCGCCCTTTTTTTATGATATCCAGAGATTTTGTAGTTGTTTTGTCCACCACGATATTAATACATTGAGGTAAAAATTGGTGGGCCCACCTGGATTCGAACCAGGGACCTACCGGTTATGAGCCGGTGGCTCTTCCAGCTGAGCTATAGGCCCACACTACCAAGCCGCAGCGTTTAAAAATGCTCCCTTTGGCAGCAGATGTCAAGAAAATTTCTCTCAGTCCTGTGTTTCTACAAAACTCTTTAGTTTCCTGCTCCTGCTCGGATGCCGAAGTTTACGAAGAGCCTTTGCCTCTATCTGCCTGATACGTTCCCTGGTGACATTGAAATCCCTGCCGACTTCCTCCAGTGTGTGATCCGCTTTTTCGCCGATTCCGAAACGCATCCTCAGGACCTTCTCCTCTCTGGGGGTCAATGACCGCAGGACCTTTCTGGTCTGTTCAGCAAGCCCGAAATTAACAACCGCATCTCCAGGTGAAAGCACCTTCTTGTCCTCGATGAAATCTCCGAGATGACTGTCTTCTTCTTCTCCAATCGGTGTTTCGAGACTGATCGGTTCCTTGGCGATTTTCAGAACTTTCCGCACTTTTTCAAGGGGAAATTCCATTTTTTCAGCGATTTCCTCGGGTGTTGGCTCTCTGCCGTGTTCCTGTACCAAATAGCGCGAGGTGCGGATCAACTTGTTTATGGTTTCGATCATGTGCACCGGGATTCTAATGGTTCTGGCCTGGTCGGCGATCGCTCTGGTGATAGCCTGCCTTATCCACCAGGTGGCATAGGTGCTGAACTTGTAACCGCGCTGGTACTCGAATTTGTCAACGGCCTTCATCAGGCCGATGTTCCCTTCTTGGATGAGGTCCAGGAATTGCAGTCCTCTGTTCGTGTATTTTTTTGCAATGCTTACAACAAGCCGTAAATTCGCTTGAATTAACTCTGATTTAGCTTCTTTCGCTTTTGCTATGTTTCCTTCGACCTTGTCAAGGACATTTTTCAATTGCCTGGAGGTCATGTTGGTGCGTTCCTTCAATTCCTTGATCACAGCACTTGCCCTGTCAGCCCTTTCCTTGAGCCTGACCAATTCGGCCTTGGTGATTCCCATGGGCTGGACAAGGCTGTCTTCGGGCATGTCCGGGTCAAGTTTTGAACACACACGGTTTATATGGTGAAGTGATTTACCGCCGGCCTGAAGCATACACTCGGCTATCTGCCTTTCGGCCTCTTCCAGACAAGCCGCTTGGTCGCGGAGCCTTTGAAGCATTACCTCGAGTTGACGTTTTTCCAGGCTGAAAGCGTTAACCATGGAAAGGAGAGTTTCCCTGTCCTTTTTTATTTCAGCGGTGAGTTTTTTCTTTGCCTGTTCGCTCATGCCTCCTTTTGCCGCTTTTTGGCGTTTGGCCTTGATGGTTTCATGCAGTGTTCTAATTTGATCGATCAAAGCTATGAGCGATTCTTTTCTCTCCCCAGCCTTCAGGGAATTTATTTCTTCTTCATCGATGTCATTGATAACGTCTTTCAGCTTTAGATTGCCGCAGCGAAGCTGTTCTCCCAACTCCAGAATATGTTCGACTCCTATCGCGCAGTCAAGCATGCAGTTAAGTGCTCGTTTTTCTCCTGCTTCGATTTTTTTCGCAATCTTGACTTCCCCTTCCCGGGTCAGTAGGGAGATGCACCCCATTTCCTTGAGGTACATTTTCACAGGATCGGAAACACGCGAAGAGGTGTCAGGCAGATCCATACGGGGCGGTTCGGGTTCTTCAAGTTTGGCAAGCTTTTGTTTTGCCTTTTCAGCTTTTTCCAGCTCATCCTTCGAAGCTTCGTCCACCACCATTATGTCCAGCTCCTCAAACATCATCATAAGATCATCAATATCTTCTTCCGATGACACGAGGTCGTCCGGCAGATCGTCATTAAGCTCCTCGTAGGTTATGTATCCCTTATTTTTCCCTATATCGATCAAACGTTTCAAGCTGACCATGTCGGGATTTTTGACCATTCGACCTACCCTCCAGGATTATTCTCAAGGCCCGCAGAGCGGGCCGGACCGTATCAAAATTCCAGCGGAATCCACGGGTTCCAGCCCACGGGTGAACCCGGAATCCGCCTCAATCGGTAACCATCATAATACAATAGTACTGTTCTGCAAGACTGCAACCGGATATTTCCATTTTTTTCACTGCATTGTTGCAGACACCCGATCGCCCGAATTATCCCTCTGTCTTTTGAGTTCAAGCGCTCTGTTAAGCGCTTCTATATCGTCTCCGGCGGCTGCAATCGTCTCAGAGATACGCCGGTTTTCAATTTTTTTCCGTATTTCGGCCAAGGCCAGCTCAAGTTCATCGTCGGTGAAACGGGATCCTTCAAAAAAGGCTTCCCGCAAATGCCGCCTTGCTTCCTCGGTTTCCAGTCGATCATGGAGAGAGTCAAATTCACATTTCCGACCTTCCCCGATAAACCGGAATATGGTATGAACGACGTCCTTAACGGTGCTGTCCTCTATAAGACAAGCGCAATCGCATGATTTTAATCCGGCGGCTGTTTCAGGATGATGTACGAGCAGGTTTAGGATGTGGAGGCCGTCAAATCGCTTTTCTATAGTGCCTCCGCCGGCCGAAACCCACCTGCGGGTTTCGCCGGCCCGGCGGCCGCGTTCGGCGGGGGTTTTTTCAAATTCTTTCCACAGAAGCTCTTCGCTAACAGCCAGGCGTTGGGATATTCTCTGAATATAAAGTGCCCTTTGCATATCATTTTCTATGGATGCAAGGAAAGGAAGCAGTATGCCGAGGATCTTGACGTTTTCTTCGATGGAGCCGCTGCCGGCTTCGATTTGCTGTTCAATGAAGAAATCGAATAATGCAGGCGCTTTTTCCAGTTTTTGCAAAAATAAGTCCAGGCCAAATGAGTTCACATAACTGTCAGGGTCATATCCTGTTTCCAGAACTACGGCCCGGACGTTCAGGCCTTCGTTCAAAAACAGGGGCAGGCTTCTTGCGGCCGCTTTTTTCCCAGCTTCGTCGGCGTCGAAAACCAGGAACACTTCACTTCCATAGCCTTTCAGCCTTCGCACATGAGCCCTGGTTAAGGATGTGCCGAGCGTGGCCACGACCTCGGTAAAACCGTGACACTGCAGAGCGATACAGTCCATGTATCCTTCGACGACAACCACCCTTCCCGAACTTTTAATGCCTGCGGCGGCAGCCGGGAGGCCGTATAAAAAATCGCTTTTATGGAAAACAGGGCTCTCCGGGGTATTCAAATACTTTGGAAGGGAATCGTCCAGAACCCTTCCCCCGAAACCTACCACTTGGTTCCGTTGATCCAGAAGCGGAAAAACAACCCTGCCGCGGAACCGGTCATATAATCTGCCGTTGTTTCCCCGGACGATGACGCCTGCTTCCACGGCCAAATTGATATCTACCCCGGCCTTTTTCAGGTATTTCAACAATCCGTCCCATTCGCCTGGCGCATAGCCGATCCGGAAAGCGGATTTTGTGTCCGATTTTATATTGCGCCTGTCCAGATAAGTTTTCCCTGGCAAGCCTTTACTCGGATTTTCCAGGGTATGTTCAAAATACTTTGCTGAAATTTCATTTATTCTGAAAAGAGAGCTTCTGATTTGAGCCTTTTTTTTGTCTTCGGCGGAGTAGGATGAAGGTATATAGGGAATTCCGTGTTTTTCGGCTAGATCCCGCATCGCTTCCGGGAAGGTGGTTCCGTGGTATTCCATCCAGAATGAAAAAACATCCCCACCTTTCTTACAGCCGAAGCAGTGAAAACTCTGTCTCTCGCGGTTGACGTTGAAAGAAGGATCGGTGTCCCCGTGAAAGGGGCAACGGCCGACGTAATTGCGTCCTACCTTGCGCAACTCGACATACCTGCCAATAAGTTCGACTATATCGATTGCCCGCCTGATTTCTTCTTTGGCCGAGAGATCCGAAACCATCGGTGTAAATCCGGTTAATGGAGGTTAAAGCGTAGACGGCGGCACCCCGGCATCTACGGAGTGCCGTATTCAGCCCAGCAGCTTTTTCGCCGCCAGATTAACATCTTTCCCTTGGGCTTTGCCTGCGAGCCGTTCCATCGCTGTTTTCATGACTCTGCCGAGGTCTTTTGGGCCGGAAGCTCCGGCCTCTGTTATTACCTCTTTAACCGCTTCTTCTATTTGTTCCTGGGTCAATTGTTCAGGCAGATATTCATGAAGAATTTCTATTTCCGCGGATTCCTTCTGCGCCAGATCGAGACGTCCGGCTTTGGTGAATTCCTCTACGGATTCCCTGCTCTTTCGTACAAGAGATGAAACGACCCCTTGAAATTCACTGTCCTCAAGTGGGCTGCCTTTTTCCACCTGTTTGTTTTTCAAGGCCGCCTTGAGCATTCGAAGGCAGGAAAGTCTGGGCGCGTTTTTGGTTTTCATTGCTTTTTTCAGATCATCGAGGAGCTTTTCGTTTAAGGGCATCTCTACCACCTCTAGAGGAAAGGATTGAATTGGAAGGCTTTTATTGTCAAAATAAGTTTTTATTTTAGGGAGTCAAGACGTGCGGTTGTTTCACCGACAGCCGCCAGGGCTTCCCCGAGCTCCAAGGTTCCTTCATAAAGAGCCCTGCCGGTGATCATTGCTACGACACCGTCGCTCTCGAGTTCCGAAATCGCCTTCACATCTGCCAGGCCCGAAATGCCTCCGGATGCAATCACCGGGATATGTAAATTACGTGCCAGTGCCCTTGTGGATTTAAGATTCGGCCCCGTCTGCATCCCGTCTTTCAGGATATCGGTATAGACCAGGGCCGCTGCTCCGACCTTTTCAAATCGTTTACCAAGCTCGATCGGCGTTATTTTGAGTTCACGGGTCCAGCCTTCCACCGCAACGTTGTGTCCTTTCGCGTCGATTCCAAGAATTATTCTACCGGGATAGCGGCTGCATGCTTCGGCCACGAAATCGGGTTTGTCATACACTGCCGTACCCAGAATAGCAAACTGGACACCAAGTTCGAAATAAGCTTCCAGTGCGGGAAAATCGCGGATACCTCCGCCGAGTTGCACTGGTATCGGAACTGAATCGACAATACGCGAGATCGCATTTTCGTTTGCGGGCCTGCCTCCGACAGCGCCGTCTAGGTCCACTACGTGAAGCCTCCTGGCACCTTTCCGCCACCAATGCAGTGCCATTCGATGCGGTTCATCGGAGAAGACGGTTTCATCGTCCATACGGCCTTGTTTCAATCGAACGCAGCGACCGCCTTTAAGGTCTATCGCCGGAATTACCAACATGTCTTCACCACTCCGGATTAAAGGCCGGGATAATTATTGAGCAAGGAATCAAGGCCGGAGGCGGCAAAATCCTCGACTTTAAGCCATCGACCGCCCCGTTTGAGAAATCCCGCCAGATCCAGCAAGTTTTCCGACAGGGACTTTTGTGTCCTGTCAAATCTGCCGCGCCACATAAGGGCACCATTGGAAGAATTGATCAGGGTTAGGTCAAATGCAGCAGAAGCGGGACGTTCTACGGCGAAATCGGTTCCCTGTCTTTCCTGCCACCGGTACACGTATCCTATGAGCACACCGTCGGCGGCCATGGCTTTTCCAGTTTCGCTGTAAATTTCCATCGCCGTAAGCCGGGCTCCGCTGTCCCGGGAAATGATGATTGAAAGGGCTCCGGTGCTTTCCTCAGGAGTCAATATTTCGTCACCATATGAATCGAGACGGTCTAGGAGCATCCTGTTTAAAGTATCCGCAGCTTCCAGCGGCACCGGCCCTGCGGCGAACAGGGAGCCGGAAAGCGGGTTTCTGACTACATCCGGGGGACGGCCCGGCGGCAACGCGGGTTTGAAGCCCAAAAAGGCTACGCGTTTCCCCGTTTGCACTGCGGTGGAAGTTTTTTCAATGGTTTGATGTTTCCCGGCGCATCCGGACAAAAAGGGCAACAGGGCTGCCAAAATAAGGAGAAAACATCTGGTGACAACGCAGGCTCGTCGGCTCAAAATATACCTCTTGAATCTACAGCGTTCCTTTTGTGGATCGAATACCATTTCCCAGCCTTTTATCGGGAACCGCGGCTGAATCCAATGCCCGGGCCAGGCCTTTGAAAACCGCCTCGGCTACATGATGGGGCTCTTCGCCATGGATAAGATCCACATGAAGTGTAATTCCTCCTTGGGTTACAAGTGCCCGGAGAAACTCCTTTAACAGGCCAATGTCGAAGCTGCCGCTGGGTCTCATGGAGGCCGGAACATTATAAAAGAGAAATGGACGATTGGACAGGTCGAGCACCACCCTTACCAGGGTTTCGTCCATTGGCAAATAAGCTTCGCCGTACCGGGCGATACCCTTCCGGTCTCCCAGGGCTTCGTTGATCGCCGAGCCTAGACATATACCGATGTCTTCGATCGTGTGGTGGTAGTCCACCTCTATGTCGCCCCGGGCCGTTATATCCAGATCCATAAAGCTGTGGGCCGCCAGCAGGCGAAGCATATGATCCATAAAAGGGATTTGAGTATCTATAGTACCCCGTCCGGCTCCGTCGATGTTCAGCGAGACCGTAATGTCGGTTTCATTCGTTTTTCTTTTAATTTCGGCTTTACGGCTCATGAATCGATACCTGAAAATCTTGAAAAGAACGCGGTATGCGGCAGCCTTCGCCTTCGCTTCGCTCATGCGAAGAGTAGCCTTTCCTTGTTTGGCGTGCCGAGCCGA
>CAYXDR010000092.1:0-9449 GCA_964463515.1 uncultured Desulfobacteraceae bacterium
GGTGCGCACCCACTTGCCTGCAGCCGATTATTCCCGCAAAAAATATATCCTGCCCATGTGGGCCTACACGGCAGTGGGCTACAGAAACGGACGCTATGCCGCGGCTGGTTTCCGCATCGAATACAACCACCGTTGGGACCCCCGAAACTATGACGACCGGCGACTCGTGCCGGCCATCGAGCGTTATCGAAAAACCCACGGCTCAGGAAAACTCGTAGACCACCTGGCCGCCTGCGCTACAATCAATCACTGCTTTGCAGCGAAAAACCTATTTCTGGAAAGGTGGGAGGCTCCGCTTCCTCTAAGCCGTACCTGCAATGCGGCCTGCCTAGGGTGCATATCTTTTCAGCCCGAGGGCCTCTGTGAAGCTTCCCACCACAGAATCGGATTCAGGCCCTCAAGGGAGGAAATAACCGCCGTTGCAGTCAGGCACCTGGAGACCGCACAAGAGGCCATCGTAAGCTTCGGACAGGGTTGCGAAGGAGAACCCTTGATGGAATCCGCCTTGATAGCCGAAAGCGTACGCGCGATACGCAAGCGCACGGGCAGGGGCACAATCAATCTGAACACTAACGGCAGCCTGCCTGGAAAAGTACGGGAAATAGCAGAATGCGGTCTGGATTCGATCAGGATAAGCCTCAGCAGCGCCCGCCCCGACTGCTATGCCGCTTACCATCGGCCCCGCAACTACGGATTCGAAGACGTGGAAGCCTCCATAGCCGCCGCCCGTGAACTCAATCTATACACCATGGTCAATTATCTAGTATTCCCGGGAATATCCGATCAGAAAGATGAAATTGAAGCCCTTTCCGGCTTGATTGAGCGCACAGGCCTGGATTTTCTCCATCTGAAAAATCTCTGTATAGACCCTGATTACTACCTCAAACAAATACCGGCAGGTTCCAGTCCACCCGTTGGCATGAAGGCAATGGCGGACGAAATCAGCAAAAGATTTCCAGATCTTAAGCTCGGCTACTTCAACCAGCCGGTCCGAAAATGACACGATTTGTCACGACCTCCCGGCCGTCTCTCTCAAAACCGCCCGGTAACCAATATCTGAGCGGTAAACAGCGTTTTGCCAGGTTATTCGCCTTACCACCTGGTACGCCCTCGATTGTGCCTCGATCACTCCCTCCCCGAGTGCTGTCACACAAAGAACCCGACCTCCGGCTGTAACGACCCGATCCCCATCCAGGGCGGTTCCTGCATGAAATACCTTCACCTCTCCGCTTTCCTTTTCGGGAAGGCCGTGTATCGTATCTCCTTTACGGTAAGAATCAGGGTAACCGCCGGCAGCCATAACAACTCCCACGGAAGCTCTGGTGTCCCATTGTGCCGCCACCCTGTCGACGGCGCCTTCCAAGGCTGCTTCACAAATCTCTACCAGGTCCGAATTAAGCCGCATCATGATCGGCTGGGTTTCGGGATCTCCGCACCGGCAGTTGTATTCCAGCACCTTCGGATTCCCTGCCGGGTCAATCATCAGGCCTGCATATAAAAAACCGGTGTAAGGGCTGCCTTCATCTGCCATTCCCCTGACTGTGGGGACGATAACTTCCTTCATCACCCGGTCATATACATGCGGGGTGACAACAGGCGCAGGGGAATAGGCACCCATACCACCTGTGTTCGGGCCGCAATCTGCGTCGTAACGCGCCTTGTGGTCCTGAGAAGTTGCAAGGGGCAATATATGAGTGCCGTCTACCACCACGATGAAACTCGCTTCTTCCCCATAAAGCAGGTCTTCGACGATTATCGTCCCGCCGGCTTCACCGAATTTTTTCTCATTGATCATTTCCCTGGCGGCGGCCTCGGCCTCTTCGGGCGTCTCAGCAATAATAACGCCCTTGCCTGCGGCCAGGCCGTCGGCTTTGACGACAACCGGGGCTGCGCGGCGGCGGATATAGGACGAAGCCTCTCCTAGATCTGAGAATATACGGTAATCTGCGGTGGGAATATTGTGCCGGGCCATGAAATCTTTAGCAAACACCTTGGATCCTTCCAACCTCGCGGCAGGGCCTGTGGGTCCGAAGCATTTGAGCCCGGCCGCACAGAAAGCATCGGTTATTCCCGCCACAAGCGGCACTTCAGGCCCAATAATCGTTAAGTCCACAGCCGCCTCAGCCGCGAAATCCACCAATGCCTTTATATCGGCCGGCCCGATTGCAACATTTGCAACCTTTTCCTCTCCGGCGGTTCCGGCATTGCCAGGTGCTACGAAAACCCGATCGACCAACA
Organism: uncultured Desulfobacteraceae bacterium; assembly: GCA_964463515.1. GTDB lineage: Bacteria > Desulfobacterota > DSM-4660 > Desulfatiglandales > Desulfatiglandaceae > CAYXDR01. The sequence goes on from CAYXDR010000092.1 coordinate 2,239, forward strand.
CTGATCCCGCGGCTTTCCATGCAAGAGCATGCTCGCGTCCACCTCCCCCAACAATCAATACTTTCATCGTCGTCCCCTTTACTCCCCAAAAAAAATGAACCAACCGATCGCGGGACGGTTGGTTCAAGAGGAGGAAAAAATTAAGCGTTCGTGCTTTTTGTAAATGTTATAAGCAATAATCTTGCCATAAATACGAAGCCAACTCGCTAAAAAAGAATAACTATTTGCATTAACTAAAGTTATTCCTTCAAACTTCTGTCTGTTTCCTACTTGTTTGGCCTCCGGTCCCGGTACAATATTTTGAACCTCCAACCGGCCCTTCTCGGATTGAAATACCATAAGGTCATAATATATATCGACTTTTGGGAAGTACAAAAAACTTTACCCCTAAACAATGATATTGTACTTCTTCATTTTATGCTGGATCAGGCTTTTGGTTATGCCGAGCCGCTCGGCTGCATGGGACTGTACGTAGCCTGCAGATGCGAGTGCCCTTCTAATAAGTTTTTCTTCTATCGTTTCAAGTGCTTTAGGCAAAGGAATGCCAGCCGGGACCAGTCGTTCGACATCGAGTTCAGCTTCGGCATCGATGAGTTCTTCCGGGAGGTCCTGCTTCCGGATCACCGAGCCGGTATTGAGCACCAAGGCTCTTTCGATCACATTTTCGAGCTGTCGCACGTTGCCGGGCCACGAATATGAATAAAGCGTTTTCCAAACTTCCGGTGCCAGTTCGATTTGTTTCTGGGTATTCCCACTCGAGTATTTGTTGATGAAGTGATTTACCAACAGCGGAATGTCGTCTGTACGTTCGCGCAATGGTGGAACATCTATATGAATGACATTCAAACGGTAAAACAGGTCTTCCCGGAACACCCCAGCAGCTACGTCCTCTTTTATATCCCTGTTTGATGCTGAAATCACACGTACATCCACATCGATTGTACGTGTACCTCCAACCCTTTCAAAAGACATTTCCTGAAGTACGCGGAGCAGTTTCACCTGAAGCGCGGGAGACATCTCTCCAACCTCGTCCAGAAAAACGGTCCCGCCATCAGCCATTTCAAACCGGCCCTTCTTCATGGAAACCGCTCCGGTGAATGCGCCTTTTTCATGGCCGAAAAGCTCACTTTCAAGAAGTGTTTCAGCCAGTGCGCCGCAGTTAACCGACACGAACGGCCCCTCGCTCCGATCCCCCGTAAAATGAATCGCCTTGGCGATTAATTCCTTCCCTGTCCCGGATGGGCCGGTGATCAAAATCGAAGCTTTGGACCCGGCGACTTTCTCTATTAAATCGAATATCCTCAGCATCGGGGTACTTTTACCAATAAGGGATCCGTATCGATACCGGTCCGAGAGTTCCTGGCTTAGCATTTTGTTGCGCTTGATAAGCCGGTAATTCTCAAGTGCCTTCTCTATTGTTAATTTCAGTTGTTCGTTCTGGAAAGGCTTTGTTATATAATCATAGGCATGTTGTTTCATCGCCTCCACTGCCGTCTCAATGGTGCCGTAGGCCGTCATCATTATCACCGGCACCTCCGGCTTTATGCGCTTGCATTCCTTTAACAGGTCCATGCCTGTCATGCCGGGCATTCTTATGTCGGTGATGACAAGATCTAAATCCGATTCTCTCAAAAGACGCAAAGCTTCCTGCGCACTGGAAGCCGTCATAATCTCATAGCCCTCTGAGCCCAGCAACGCCTCGAGAACAACCAGATAGTTCTTTTCGTCGTCTACAATTAATAGAGTCTCCATAGTTTAACCCCTGGGGAGGCTGACAGATACTCTGGTGCCTTTCCCCACCGTGCTCTGGATACGGATTGATCCATCATGCGATTCTATTATACTTCTGACAATCGCCAGCCCCAGCCCGCTTCCCTGATCCTTGGTACTGAAAAATGGGTTAAAAATCTTTCCGAGGTTCTCTGCGTCAATGCCCTCACCGGAATCCTCTATGACAACATAATAAGTGTTTTCTTCTTCGGCTACCTTCACCCGGAGGAGCCCTCCGTCCTTCATCGCCTGGATACCATTCATAAAAATGTTCAAGAAGCATCTATAAAGCAGATGAGGGTCAGCCCTCAAGGGCAAAACTTTTCCATCCAGATTATGATGCACTTCTATGCCCACTTTATCAAGCTGCAGCTGTAGAAACGCAAGGTTCCTGGAAAGGATCTCCTGGAGATCACAATCCTGGAGATTCGGATTTTTTGGCCTTGCAAAATCCAAAAATTCCGTGACGATATTATTCAGCCTGCTCGACTCCTCGACAATCACCTCGCTCAGGTTCTTCCGGCCCGAAGCATCCGGCATGCTTCCGAGCAATTCGGCGGTGCTTCTGATTATACCGAGAGGATTACGTATCTCATGAGAAACACCCGCCAGCATTTCCCCGAGGGCGGCCAGTCGTTCGGCCTGTTCAAGCTGCGCCTGAAGTTCGCGCTGCTCCTGGGCTCTTTCTTCTATGATCTTTTCAGCCTTTCGGACTATCAGCATCAACGCCAGGAAGATCAAACCCATGATCACCACCGACGTCCCGAATATCAGGTACTGCAAATTTACAATCGACTTGTATTCGCTGCCCAGGTCCTGAATCAGCTCGAATACCCCCAGCACATAAAGATCTTCTCCATAGGGGCCCTGCCTTCTAAAGGGAATATAGGTCCTGAGTTTTCTCTCCCCGCTCATCAGCTCGATGCCCAGACCAAGAAAGCTCTCTCCGGAAGACATCAACCGCGAAAAATCCTCGCCGGCTTTCGCCTTCCTATAACCCTCCGTCTCCTCGGCCGGCTCACCGACCAGGGAACTGTCCGTGCTGTAGGCTATCACGCCCTTGCCGATATCGTATATATTGACGCGGTCTATTTTAAAGCTGTGGATTGTGGTTTTGACGATCCTATCCATGAGCTCATACTGCTGAGAGTCTCTCAACAATATCTGGCCGTAGCGTCTGCTGACGGGCAGCACGAAGTTGCGGAAAACCTGGTGGTTCAAGTTTTCCCCTAGCAACAGCGCATAATTTTCGTAGCTCCGGGTCAAGATATCTTTGGCCTGCTGGGAGATAATGACAGAAAATGGAAAGCTGGCAAGCGCAAGAATGGTAAAGCTGGCATAGGCGAAAAACTTCGCCAGCCGGAATTGTTTTCCTTCGGGCCGAGCCTGTGGTTTGCCTGTGCTCAATGCCTTGACGATCCTCTTGCCGTTCATTTTACCGGCATTTTTTGCATACGCGCCTGCGGGTTGGATACTGGAGGTTCCCTTCTAGAAAGTCTTGTTTTTCCCCCCGCTAATCGTCCTTTAAATAATTCTCTTCTATGATATCATGAACCGGAGTTGTAAGCGATTTAGAAACTGAAACGAGCAAAGAAGCTTTTTGAGGGTCCGCCTCCTCGATGTCTTCAAGCATTCCAGTCGAGATATCAAGCAGCCGCCGCTGGGCAAGGTCGAGATTGAAAGCCCCAAAACGACCGTCAGCAGAAAAGCCGGACTTGCCGCAAACTCTGAGAGTCCCCTGAACCATCGTCGGTATCCCGTAAACCCGGCATGTAAGCGGACGCTCATTATAGAGGATACAATCCCTTTTTTCGGTCAGCAAAGGGCATCTGATACGTTCCGTGGCCATAATTCTGGCAGCCTCGGCCGGATCGTTGCGACATCCACGAAGCCTGTTTTCCAGGCGCACGGCGGCATCGTCGGCTGCTTTGCATTTCGTCAGCACTTCCCTCTTGACAGGTTCATCCAGGGCCTTGAAAGCTTCATGCAGGAAAGCAGCCTCCACAAGAAACAGACCAAATACTGCATGGCAACACTCATCGCAGCCTTTTCTACAGCGAACCTTTTCAGGGTGGGCATTCGACATTTCGTTGAAGGCCATGTCCGCCGCTGTCTGCAGCTCTTCATAGGGCCCGAAAAAATCGAAAATATTCATTTTTCACCGACTTCCATTGCGGCGGCAAATTCAGGATGAGGTTCAAATCCTAGCTCCACCGCCCGATTCAAATGCTCCCGGGCCCTTTCAATATCCCCACGGGTGTACAGGGCTGCGGCCAGGTTATTATGCCCTAACGCGAACTCCGGAGCGAGCTCGACCAATTTTTCCCCGATCTCCACAGCGTTACCGACATCCCCATTCTGGAGATGCGCGTTTACGAGGTTGCTCCAGGCCTGAACTATTCTGGGATTGAGTTCTACCGCCCGTTCGAGGGCTTCTATCGCCTCCTCTGTGCGCAACATCTGCAGATAAGCAAAACCCATATTCGCGTAGCCGCGTGCATAGCGGGGTTCGATTTTTACCGCCATTCGGTTCATCTCCACGACGTCTTCCAGCTCTCCTTTCTGGAAATGGATGTAGCCCAAGTTCACATAGGCCTCGAACATCCGAGCGCTGTTATCTATAGCATCTCTGAAGGCATCCACCGCTCCATCGAAATCGCCTTTTTCCATCAACGCCACACCAATATTATAGCTGGAATTGGCGCATTCCGGGTTCTCTGCAAGCATTTTTTTCTGCTCTGCTATGAAGTACTCGGAATCCATTGGCTTTTTCATGTCATCCTCCCTGGAATTTCCCTTTTTTTCTAACCCGTAACACAGAGAGGCCGCCCCCGTTCAACGGGAAAGCGACCTCTCGCGTTTAGGCAAAGTCAGTCGACCCGGCAATGCGAGGAGTTTAGTGATCCTCGGTCTGCCCCCTGCCTTTGAGCCCGTACATAGTGGTGCTGCCGGTGGAAAAATATATCAATTTTTCCTCATTGATCAACGCGGTAGCAGCCTTTTTGATTTCCCTGGCCTTGGCATCGGGTAGCACCTTCTGGACGGCTTTTTCCATATCCTTGAAATAGAATTTCGTCTTCTTGCTTCCCTCTGCAAATTCCAGAATCGCTTTCTTCATATCTTCCATAGGGCTCGCTCCTGATATATTGCAAATGGTTATTCGATTCCGCCCGCGGCTCTCGAAACCTCCCACGCGGCCTGTGTGAACTTAAACTGCGTGGATGTCCTGTAAGTGTCGTAGGCGAGCCTGTAATCGTCTATTAGATGCTCTGTGAAGGGAAGGTCGCATCTCTCGAAGAACCTCTCCCAGCCGATTCTTTCAGCCCAGTCCCCAAGTCTTTCATATTTGTTGGCACCGGCGGCATAGGCCTCGATGATCTTTTTCACATCGGCGCATACCTCGGGAAACCTCGGGAAATTGTTGGGAAGAAACGGCACCACCACCTTCGAAAATTTCGGCGGTGAGATGCGGTTCGACAATTTACCCCCGGCAAGAATCGTAACCCCGTCACCCAGCTTGTCGGCCAGCGGCAATGCCATGCACATCGTATAGCAGTTACCGCAGAACATGCAGCGTTCCTGCTTTACCTTGACGGTCTTCTTACCGTTTTCTGTTTTTGACGGTGAGATGGCACCGGTCGGGCATGCAGCGATTACCAGCGGAATTTCACACAGGGAATCGACGACTTCATCGTCCACAATAGGAGGTTTACGGTGATAACCAAGAAGTGCGATGTCGGAGCAATGCACCGCACCGCACATGTTGAGGCAACAGGCCATGGAGACCCGCACCTGTGCAGGCAGCGTCATTCCCTGAAAATATTCAAAAAGGTCATCCATGACGGCTTTGACCATGGATGAAGCGTCGGTCGCAGGCGTGTGGCAGTGGAGATAGCCCTGGGTATGGATGATATTGGTCACCCCGGCCCCTGTTCCGCCCAAGGGGAACTTGTAGCTCCCGCTTATATGTTTCCTGCTCTCAAGGTCCTTTTTCAGCGCCTCCAATTTATCCGAGGTTTCAACCATAAACTCGATATTGTTCCGAGTGGTAAACCTCACATAACCTTCACAGTACTTATCGGCGATTTCACAGATTTCACGAACATTTTCGGCCGTCATAAACCGGCAGCCGCCGCATCTGACCGTAAAAACCTTGTCGCCGGTTTCCGACACATGCACCAGTACTCCAGGCTCCAGGATTTCATGATATTTCCATTTGCCGTAATTGTTCTGGATCACCGGGGGAAAATACTGCCAGAAGTGACGCGGCCCCAAGTCGGTGAGCCTATTTGCCATTGGTTTTTCCGGATTGAATCGTCCATTTCTTTCGGTAGACAATGCCATCGTCCACACCTCCTATCTCTGATGCCTGGAACGGTAATCGTTGATGTCTCGGTCCCACCCGCCTTCGACGTCTTCTTCCTTCCAGAAGATGTACGGGTTACACCTGGGCTCCTTAACATTCTGGGGCATCGGCGGAACACCGAGAACTTCGAGGAACTTGGGCAATCCGTAACGCTGGATCAGCTCACCAAGCCGTTCACGGTTCTTGCCTTCCTCCATCCACCAGTCCCAAACCTTTTCGATAACTTCCTTAATGTTGTCGTACGGAGCTTCGGCTTTCATGAACGGGATGGCAAGCACACCCATCTGCGCTCCTTCAAGAATGGGTGCCTTGGCGCCGAACAATATGCTCACGCCTGTGTCGGTACCAGGACGAAGGGCCTGCGGCATGACGTTGATACAATGCATGCACCGTATGCACTCGGCATTGTCGATCTTCAGATTTCCGTCTTCCATCCACATGCAACGACTGGGACAAAGATCCAGGACTTCTTTCTGAATATCGAACGGGCCCCAGTCTTTTCCCTGATGCGATCCGCCATTGGGCTTTATTTCACCGTTCATATAGGCTTTGACAGCTTCCTGGTCGATCCTGATTTCGTCCCGCCAGGTGCCGATGAAAGACATATCCGACCGGGCGATGGATGCAACGCAACCGTTCGGGCAACCGTCGAATTTAAATTTGAATTTATATGGGAAAGCAGGCCTGTGAAGTTCATCCTGATAAAAATGGGTCAACTCGTAGCACAGGTCCTGAGTGTCATAACACGCCCATTCGCATCTGGCTTTGCCAAGGCAGCATGAAGGGGTCCGCAGGTTGGAACCGGAACCGCCAAGGTCCTGCTGAAGCACATGACCGAGTTCGTAAAAGATAGGCTCCAACTGCTCGGTAGTTGTACCCAGGAAAATAATGTCTCCGGTAGAGCCGTGAAAGTTCATCATCCCGCTGCCCCTGTATTCCCAGAGATCGCATATCGTGCGCAGGTAGTCGGAATTGTAGAATTTACTGGCCGGCTGATTGACTCGCAATGTATGGAAATGCGCGATTGTAGGAAATTTTTCAGGCACATCGGAATATCTTCCGATTACGCCGCCGC
>CAYXDR010000093.1:0-9390 GCA_964463515.1 uncultured Desulfobacteraceae bacterium
CCGCAGCCCATAACATGGCCCTGGCCGAGCAGGCCGGTCTCGATTTGCTGGTGCTCTGCAAATGCGGATTTGGAACCTTCAAGGAAGCCCAGCACCAACTTTCGCAGGAACCTGAAATGTTGGAGAAAATTAATGGAAAACTGGCCGCCGAAGGGCTTCGCTACAAAGGTACGGGTAGTGTCAAGCACCTGTTGTCGGTGTTGTATCACGATGTGGGGCTTGAAACTCTGAAGGGAAAGGTGAGAAGGGCGTTTAAAGACCTTCCGGTAGCTGTTCATTATGGGTGTCATGCTCTTCGTCCGTCCGCAATAACCCAGTTCGACGACCCGGTTGCCCCCGTGATTTTCGACCGACTTGTGGAGACTACCGGCGCCGCAAGCGTTGAATGGTCGGCCAGGCTGGACTGTTGCGGTGCTCCTCTCACAGGGATAAACGATTCTCTTTCGAAGAATTTGACAGGACGGAAATTAACATCCGCCCGGGAATCCGGCGCTGGCTTCCTGTGTACCTCCTGTCCGTTTTGCCAGCTTCAATTTGATACAGTGCAGGAGCACATGGAATCTGAAAACGGCCGCAGCCCGGTGCCCTCCATCCTTTACTCCCAGTTGTTGGGGCTTTCGATGGGGCTGGGGGGCGATGAAGTGGGGCTCGCCGAAAATCGATTGGATATCACCGGCATTACATCATACTTGAGCTAGTGCCCGCCAGCAATGGCGGGTGCCGATCCAAGTTTCCGTGAGGAAACGAGCTAGGAGTTGACAATGGCCCAGAAAAAGACAGGTGCGGTTATGGTTGTCGGCGGCGGCATCACCGGGATGCAGGCTGCACTGGATCTGGCTGGCTCCGGACTTTTCGTATACCTTGTGGAGCGAACCAGTTCCATAGGCGGTATGATGTCCCAGCTGGACAAGACCTTCCCCACCAATGACTGTGCGATGTGAATTATCTCACCCAAACTGGTCGAGGTCGGCCGGCACATAAATATTGAGTTGCTCACCCTCTCCGAGGTTACAGGGATATCCGGGGAGGAAGGGGATTTCACCGTCGATGTCACTCAACATCCCCGGTACGTGGACCTGGATAAGTGTATAGCATGCGGGCTGTGCGCGGAGAAATGTCCGAAAAAAGTTTCTGATGAATACAACGGGGGGCTTTCCAAGCGGAAGGCCATTTATGTTAAATATCCACAGGCCGTACCGCTTAAATATGCTATAGACCCCGAGCAATGTATCAAGCTTACAAAAGGCAAATGCGGCAACTGCGAAAAAGTATGTCCCGCCGGAGCCATCAATTATCAGGACACAGAGAAGCAGCATCGGATCAAGGTAGGGGCAATTGTTGTCGCCCAGGGCGGAGAAGCATTTGATCCGGCCACTCATGACACTTTCGGTTATGGCCGATACCCGGACATAGTGACAAGCCTTGAATTCGAGAGGATCCTTTCCGCATCCGGACCTACCGGCGGACACCTGGCGCGCCCATCTGATCAACGGGTGCCGGAGAAGATAGCCTGGCTCCAGTGTGTCGGTTCCAGGGACGAACATGCCGGAGCCCGGGGTTACTGTTCGGCCGTCTGCTGCACCTATGCCGTCAAAGAGGCGATGCTTGCGAAAGAGCACAGCAAGGACGGGCTGGACACTGCGGTCTTTTATATCGACATCCGCACGAACGGAAAGGATTTCGAGCGCTACTACAACCGAGCCAAAGACGAACTCGGAGTGCGCTTTATCAAGTCCAGGGTTATCAGTATACCCCATGATTCTGAATCTGGCCGTTATGTAATTAATTATGTGGATGACGGCGGACAGCGGAAGGAGGAAGCCTTTGATATGGTGGTGCTGTCCGTCGGACTCGGGGTCAGTGCCGGGGCAAGGGATCTTGCCGGCAGACTCGGTGTTGAACTGAACCATTACGGTTACGCGGACACCAACAGCTTTTCTCCGGTATGCAGCTCTGTGCCGGGCATCTATGTCTGCGGAACCTTCCAGGCACCGAAGGATATCCCGTCTTCAGTGATCGATTCAAGTGCGGCTGCGGGGGTCGCAGGCGGTTGTCTCGCAGAATCCAGGTGGTCACTTACCCGGACCAAGGAAATTCCGCAGGAAACCGATACCCGTGGGCAATCCCCGAGAATAGGCGTTTTTGTATGTTGCTGCGGAACAAACATAGCCGGTACGGTCGATGTCGAAAGGGTCAGGACGTTCGCTGAAAAGCTCCCTTATGTGGCCTATTCGGAGGTGAATCTGTTCAGCTGTTCCCAGGACACGCAGGAAAAGATGGCCAAGATCATCCAGGAACAGCATTTGAACCGGGTCGTGGTCGCGGCATGTACACCAAAGACCCATGAACCGCTTTTCCAGGAGACCCTTGTAGGGGCCGGCATAAACAAGTACCTGTTCGAAATGGCCAACATTCGAAATCAGTGTTCATGGGTTCACCGGGATGAACCGGAAAAAGCCACCGAAAAGGCGATGGATCTTGTCCGTATGGCGGTTTCCAAGGTGGCACTGCTCCAGCCTTTGACGGAGCCGGTATTGGAAATAGATCAGCGCGCACTCGTGATCGGAGGGGGTGTGGCTGGTATGTCTGCGGCGATAAATCTCTCTGATCAAGGGTATAAATCTTATCTGCTGGAGCGCGCCGGGAGCTTGGGGGGGAATGCTCTGAAAGTTGGTGAAACCTGGAGAAGGGAAGACGTTCAGGGGTTTTTGAGGGAAATGATATCCCGGGTTGAATCGGATCCTGCGATCGACGTGCACCTGAACACAGAAATCACCGGTGTCGATGGGTTTGTTGGTAATTTCAAAACCACTGTTTCTGAAAATGGTGAGGCGACCCAACTGGAGCACGGCGTGACTATTATAGCCTCAGGGGCGTCGGAACTGATCCCAGAAGAGCATCTGTACGGCAAAAGTTCCCGCGTCGTGACCGGCCTTGAATTCCAGCAGCGGTTGATGGAGAAAAGAGATTCGCTTAAAGAAATTAAATCTGCCGCATTTTTGCAATGTGTTGGATCTAGAATTCCTGAAAGACCATATTGCTCAAAGCTTTGTTGTACACAATCTTTATTGAGTGCTATAAAACTTAAAGAATTAAACCAAAATGCAGCAGTATATATTGTTTATCGTGATATGCGCCCCTATGGCCTGAGGGAAGATCTTTACCGTGAGGCCAGGGGGAAAGGTGTGATTTTTGTCCGCTATGATGCAGACAAGGACCTGCAGGTTACGGACCAAGGCTCCTGTCTTGGGATGAAATTCACCGATACGGTTTTCAACCGTGGCATGTCTCTTAATGCGGATATGCTGGTGCTCGCTTCGGCCATTGTGCCGGACGAGGACGATTCTCTGGCCCGTTTTTTCAAGGTGACGCGCAACGACGACGGGTTTTTCGCTGAGGCACACGTAAAATTGCGGCCGGTTGATTTCGCGACCGATGGGGTGTTTATATGCGGGCTTGCCCATTCCCCGAAGCCGATCGACGAATCTGTAACCCAGGCCCAGGCGGCCGCAGCGCGCGCGGTTACATTGCTTTCGGCCCGGACGATTCCTGTGGCGGGCACAGTTGCCTATGTGGATCAGGCTCTTTGCAGCGCCTGCGGTGTCTGTGTGTCTATATGCCCTTATTCAGCGCCCGGCTTCAACGAAAAGACCGGCAAGGCCGAGGTTGAACCTGCTCTGTGCAAAGGCTGCGGGCTGTGCGTGTCTTCCTGCCGTTCCGGGGCTTTGAATCTAAAGGGTTTCGACATGGGCCAAATAATGTCCATGATTGATTCTGCGTGAGATCTCCAGGGCGTTAAATTCCAGAATCCGCGCTGCCGTGCCGGATTGGTGCGGCGGTGTGAATTTTTGACGCGAATGCTTGCATTTTTCCGGCCGAATGTGTAAAAAGAACTTGTTTTGATATTTGTTTTTTGCCAGCCATTACACAGGAAAGGCCAATGAAAAAGTATATGTCAGATCTTTCCAGGAAAGGAAGCCTGGACAGGAGGGGGTTTTTACAGCTCTCTGGTTTATTGGGAGTGGGAACCGCCGCCGCTATATTGCCCGGCACCGCCGAAGCGGTCAAATTCGACCGCACGTCATTCAAGGTATCCAGGGAGAAATGGCTTATCGGAACGCGTGTTTCGATAACGGCTGTGGATGAGTCGAGGGACAGGGCGGAGGAAGCGATCGGCCGGTCCTTTGAGGAGATAGCCAGACTTTCCCGCATCTTCAATCGTTTCGATGACTCCACTGCGGTGGGGGTGCTGAACAGAGATGGGGTGCTTCGGGACGTCCCTCCAGAAGTTTTTTGTGTCGTAGGCAGTGCTCTCGATTACTATAGACTGACCGGGGGGCTTTTCGATATCACAGTGAAGCCTGTGATTGATCTTTTCAGGTCCAGTTATGCCTCGGGTGAACCACTGCCGCCTCCGGTGAAAAAGTTTTCAGCAGCCCTGTCTCTGGTGGGATCTCCCGCAGTGAATTTAGGCAGGGACATGATAAGGATCGACCGCGAGGGGGCTGGGATAACACTCGATGGAATCGCCAAGGGTTTTATCGTGGACCGGGCCTCCGGGGTCATGACGGCCTGCGGAGTGCGGAATCACTTGGTTAACGCCGGTGGGGACATCCGTACCAGCGGATTCAAAGGCAGCGGCGATCCATGGACGGTTGCCATTCGGAACCCGGCCAGGCGCACCGATCATGTGTCGGTGATAAGAATCGGAGACGGCTCTGTCGCCACTTCAGGCGATTATGAAGTTTTCTTCGACCGGGAAAAAATGTTTCACCATATTATCGACCCCCGGTCCGGTTATTCGCCTTTCGCCACGATGGGAGTATCTGTCAGGGCAGCTACGGCAATGGAGGCAGATGCGCTGTCGACCGGCCTTTTCGTGATGGGCACGGATAAGGCGGTAAAATTCGCCGGCACAGTGACCTCGTGCGAGTGCCTTATTGTAAAAAAAGGCGGTAGGGTTTTGAGGTCCAGAGGCTGGGAGGATGCCGCCGTATAAGGTTTTTATGGCCTCGTAAAAAGTCCGCAAGCCGTCATTTCCCGACACAAGAAGATGTCGGGGAATCAATAACTCGTTGGAATCACTGGATCTCCCGACACAAAATTGTGTCGGGAGGTGACGATAGAGGGGATATTTTGACTTTTTACGACCTCATCAGGTTTTTGATTTCGATTATCAGGGCGTTTGTCCCATCATTGACCTATCAAACCGGAGGTGGAGCTTCTGGCGTGTAGTCCTGAAAAAGGGTGAATTCCTTTATAAAGGTTAGCTTGAATGCCCCGGTAGGTCCGTTTCTTTGCTTTCCGATGATAATTTCAGCTATGTTACGGTTCGTCTCTGAATCGGGATGATAAACTTCATCGCGGTAGATGAAGGCGATTACATCAGCGTCCTGTTCTATGGCCCCGCTCTCACGCAAGTCGGCCATCTGCGGTCGCTTATTCGGCCGGTCTTCCACCTTGCGGTTAAGCTGGGAAAGAGCGATTACCGGAACATTGAGATCCTTTGCAAGGGCTTTAAGCATACGGGAGGTTTCAGAGATTTCGATCTGCCGGCTTTCCGCACCTCGTCTGCCCTGAATGAGCTGAAGATAATCGATTATTACAAGGCCCAATTCGTTGCGTTTTTTCAATCTCCTGCATTTAGCTTTCATTTGCAGGGCACTGGCACCGGAGCTGTCGTCGATATAAATCGGAAGTTCAGCAAGCCGGTTGGCTGAATCGGTCAGACGGTCCCAATCGTTTCCGGCAAGGTAACCGGTTCGCAGTTTAGCCGCGTTGATTCTGGCGTCCGCACCCAACAGACGTATTCCGAGCTGCTGCTTGGACATTTCCAGCGAGAAGACGGCCGCGGCCTTTCCGGTCTGTTTTGCTGCATTCAACGCTATGTTCAGTGCAAATGCGGTTTTACCCATACTGGGCCTGGCCGCTATGATAATCAGGTCCGATGGCTGAAGGCCGGAAGTATAGCTGTCGAAATCTTTGAACCCGGAGGGAATGCCGGTTATATAACCGTCGAAGCCCGCAACGCTTTCAAGCCTTTTGAAGCTTGACCTGATAACATCGTTCAAGGGCTGGAAACCTTCTTTTATCTGTGCTTCGGCAATATCGAAGATGGACTGTTCGGCCGTTTCCAGAAGGGCTTCGGTTTCTCCCCATTCCTGGAAGCAGGATTCGGAGATCGTAGAGCATTGAGCGATCAATTTCCGGCGTACGGAGAGATCTTTTATTATTGAAGCATGGTGAACTACGCCCGCAGAAGTAGAAACGGCGTCCACGAGGGATGCCAGGTATTCGTTCCCGCCAGTTTTTTCGGTCAAGCCTTTTTTGGCGATCGCCCTCGAAAGAGTGATTACGTCGATGGGCTCACCTGTATTATAAAGCTCCTGCATACCCTGGTAGAGGGAGGCGTGAGCCTCACGGTAGAAGTCTTCCGGCATGAGAATATCCATCAGACTGTTCAGTGCTTCGTTGTTTATGAGCACTCCGCCGAGTACCGCCTGCTCGGCTTCTATATTATGCGGGGGGATCTTGGTTGTTGATTGGACGTTTTTGTCTCGTGCCCGGGCCATTTCAACTCCTTTCATACACCTGACGCGGAGGGCAGGCCTCCAGGCGCACGTAAACCAGCACACCGGGTCTTAAACTAGCGCCCATCCGGAAATACCGGATGGAAACTAAACTACGTTCCTTCCAGGCGGAATCCAGGTGCGATGCCAATGAGCTTGTGAAAACAGCTTGTGCGTTTCCGGATATACCGAGTGGAAACTAGCTTTCCTCGAGACCTCGGACTTCGACTTTGACAGTGCCGGTCACACCCGGGTAGACCTTGACCGGAACATTGAATTCCCCAAGGCTTTTTATGGGCTTCTCGATCACGATTTTCTTGCGGTCTACGACAACGCCCTTTTTTTCAAGGCCAGCGGCGATGTCCATGCTGGTAACAGATCCGTAGAGTTTTCCTTCTTCGCCGGCTTTCTCCTGGAACACGAGATCCACGCTTTCAAGCGCGGAAGCCAGCTTTTCTGCTTCCTCCTTCGCCCGGAGCCTCTTGACTTCAATTTTTTTCCGTTTAAGTTCAAAAGCTCTCAAATTGCCCGGAGTAGCTTCCAGGGCGATATTCCTGGGAATAAGAAAATTACGTGCGTACCCGTCCGCTACATTCACCCGGTCTCCCTCTAATCCCAATTCGTCCAAGTCCTGCTGTAAAATTACCTGCATAAAGATCCTCCCTGGTGCACGCAAGTGCTGTCTTCGTGGGGTTTGGGCTTCCTGGAAATCTTTGAATATGATTTCAGGCGTTGATATTCCGCAGACCTGAATCAACTGTCCTGATTTTTACGTATCCGTCTGAAATCCACCCATTGGTCGAAAATGCCCAAAAGAGCTAATAATAACATAAAAAATTGTTGAATTGCGATCAAAAAATAAAATATTAATCTTAAAATTGATGGAATTTTGTGTTTGTTTAAATAAAATATTGCTATAGCCAAGCCATGAAAAAAATAAACAACAGAAATAACTAAGAGGCAGTTTACACTTATAACTTTTGCGATTCCTGAAGCCAGCAGCGAGCCGAACCCGGCGGCAATCAAGGCCCAGACCAGCTTTTCGGGTGCCTGCCACGTGTCCAAAGGCTGAAACTGCGGGTAGTGCAAGCCCAGTCTTTTAAACAAAGGGCCGGCCAGCATCACGTTAAACCAGACTACCAGGCCCATCCCTATTATCATCAGCGAGGGATAGATCCGGATCAGTGCCTTGAGGAATACATCAGCGTAGCTTTTCGCAGCCCCCGTACTTTCAGGCGGGACATTCATGTCTCTGTACAGCTCAACGGTGGGCTGAAGCTGTTCTCTGATCAGAGCGGATATCATTTCCGAGGGCCCGAGACCCTGAACCGCGCCCAGACCGAAAAGCATTACCACACCGAAAATCGTCATCGCCCCAAGTGCGGCGGTGATCGTCATGCCAAAGGTAAACTGGCGCTTGAAAAGTTCGGACAGCACAATGCCCAGGAAGCTGAATTCAACGCAAAACACCACGGCCTGCCGGTGACCGGTCAAACCGGATATCATTGCGACTGCCATTACGGACAGCCCGGCCAGTACCAATCCACGCTGCAGTCCGAGTTTTGTTGTATAGGAAAGAAACAACAAAGGACTCAAAAGCATCAGCAGGGGACCGAGTACCGGAATCCAGATCGATGCGTAAAGCAGGACCAGGGCCCCGCCCACGCATCCCAGTATGTCCATGGCACTCATCGGAACAAGAAAGGAAAAGGGCATCACATTATACACTCACCTGCGCCCTTAACGGCCTTCCCAGGCGGTGCTTACTTATTTCAGCGCCGATGTTGAGAAAGGCATAAGTGCCATGGCCCTGGCACGTTTGATGGCCGCAGTCAGCATCCTCTGATGTTTGGCACAATTGCCGGAAATTCTCCTGGGAGTGATTTTGCCCCGTTCGGTTGTAAAATACCGCAGAGTTTTGGTTTCTTTGTAGTCGATTACCAGACTGCTGTCGGCACAGAACCGGCATACCTTCCGCCTGTGAAAAGGGCGCCTCACCTTGCTTCTTCCTGCAGATCCACTGAATTTTTCTGCCATGATTCAACCTTCTTCCCGATCTTCTTGGGTTTCTGCATTATCTCCGGTGTCTGCGGCTTCCGCTGCCTCGTCAGACTCGGCCTCGGCTCCCGTGTTAGGTTGCGCCACGGATGCTTTGAGTGCTTCTAAATCTGCATGATCGCTCAGTTTCAATGTCTGGTATTTTAGCACCCGTTCATCGAGCTTGAAATTCCGTTCGATTTCGGAAACAAGTGCCCCATCCCCGCAGTAATCGAGGAGAACATAAAAGCCTTTATCGAATTTTTTTACGTCATAAGCCAGAGAGCGTTTTCCCCATTCCTCTGTCTTAATCAAATCGCCTTTGTTTTTTTGAATGATATCAATGAATTTAGCGGTTTCGGCTTTGTATTCTTCTTCAGCCAGGTCAGGGGTTAAAAGATACAACGTTTCATAATGCCTCATGCAAAAATCTCCTTTCGGCCGTTTCTTCCCCTCCCGGGGATATGGTTCCCCTCCAACAGAAAGCTCGTTGGTGTGGGAACAAGGAGTAGAAAAATTTAAACAAATACTACTCTCAAATCAACGACTGTTTGTCAATAAATTTTTTCTAACCCATGAAGCCAACATCGATGGGTGGTTTTCCCCTGTGGCGAGATTTGAGAGCTCCCTTTGCCGATTTTTTCCATCTCGATAGGGCGGGCGGGCAGTGCTTTTTGCGAGCCTTGAAAAGAGATGTTATCGGAATGCTCAATTTGTGATGGTATCGTAAAAAGTCCCCAAGCCGTCATTCCCCGACACAAAATTGTGTCGGGGGGTGACGATA
>CAYXDR010000094.1:0-9333 GCA_964463515.1 uncultured Desulfobacteraceae bacterium
CTCCGATTACCAGAAGCGCCATAGCAACCATGAGCTGGTGAGAATTGATGAAGTCACGGGGCTGAAGCAGGGTTGTAACCGGAAGTACCGACGCGATGAAAGCATATATAAGTAGAAGGATGGTCCAGCCTCCGGTTGGGGGGATTCCGGCTATAGTCGGTAGATCGAGGGGAAAATAGACGCCCATGACCACGGTCACATACATTCCGATCACGGCTAGAACGGAAAGCCCCAGGATGCTTTTTCCTTTTCTGTAAACCAGATATCCAAGATAAACCGCGATCGGGATCTCCATCCACACGGGAAACACCGCAGCGGGGTATTTGGCGAAAATAATCGCCATCACGATGCCGAGAACAGCGATGAAAACCCACAGTTCCAGAAAGACGATCAGAAAAAAAACCAAGCCTGTTCGTGGATTAATGTATTTTTTCGTATAATCGGAAATGGACTTTCCCTGGTTGCGCATGGAAATAATCAGCGCCCCGAAGTCATGCACACCGCCGATAATGATGCTTCCAACGAAAATCCATATAATGGCGGGTGCCCATCCCCATATGACAGCGATGGCAGGCCCGACGATGGGCCCCGTTCCGGCGATGGAAGCATAATGGTGTCCGAAAATCACCTCTTTTTTGGTAGGAACGAAATCGACTCCGTCCTCAAATTCCCGGGCGGGAACAAGCCTGTCTCTGGCCAGGGCGAAAATCTTCCGCCCGATGAATCGCCCGTAGAGCCGGTATGTTAAAATGTATCCCCCAAAGACAAGAACCATCATCAAGAGTGCATCCATTAATGTCCCCTTTGTCCGAAGTCTTCTGGAAACCCGACATCACGGATGGTTTTTACCGGTAGTCAGGCGAAGCATAATTAAAAAAACCTTATATTTTCAATAACATAAAACACAATGTGTAAATTTTTTCAAGCTCCACTATACCAAAAAAGGCTTGATATCTTATGCTCTTTTGTATGAATAATTTCAACTACAAAAATGAAACAACAAATTAGATCGCACAGTAAAATGTCGTTTACGTCACTGCAAACCACGTGCAAGCACGGATGGCATCCGGTAACCGAAAAATCTTGATGGTTTCCATCCGGAAATGGTATTTTTACCCAACCCCCGGCTGAAATCGGGGCAAGTCCGTGCCTGCCTGTGCCGGCGCGGCAGACAGGCGATGTAGGTTAAAAGGTCTGCGCTGGTGCTTGGTTTCCTTCCGCAGATCGGGGGTTTCGAATCGCCAAGCGATGCTCGGCCCCCGGTTGCTTTGTGCAGGGTGGGGAGCCTAGGCGCAGCCAAGACAAAGCGGGGAGCAGACCATGAACGACACTCACAATGCCCTGATCCGCGAAAAAAGCCCCTATCTCCTGCAGCACGCTCATAACCCGGTCAACTGGTATCCCTGGGGAGAAGACGCCTTCAAAAAGGCGAAACGCGAGGACAAGCCCATATTCTTGTCTGTCGGCTATGCTACTTGTCACTGGTGTCATGTAATGGCCCACGAGTCTTTTGAGGATACAGAGGTAGCCCAAATACTCAATGATCACTTTGTATCCATTAAGGTGGACCGGGAAGAACGACCGGACTTGGACAATATTTATATGTCGGTGTGCCAGGCACTTACTGGACAGGGCGGATGGCCCCTTTCGGTTTTCCTCACCCCGGAAAGACATCCCTTTTTCGCGGGCACCTATTTCCCCAAATCACCCCGCATGGGGCTTATCGGTTTTCCAGAACTCCTCCACAAAATTAGAGCCCTCTGGAGAAACGATCGCTCCCGCATTCTAAGCGCCGGGGATCAAATCACCCGGCACATTCAGAATTTTTCCCTCTCACGTTCTTCGGCACAGCCCCTGGAGATGGAAACCCTCCGAAAGGCAGGAAACCGGCTGGCTCGCACATTTGATTCCCGATGGGGAGGATTTGGAAGTGCCCCGAAATTTCCCTCTCCCCATCAATTCACCTTTCTTCTTCGGCTTTACCAACGGACAAAGGAGCCCCATCATTTGGAAATGGTGGAAAAAACACTTCAATCCATGCGGCAGGGGGGTATCTTTGATCAACTCGGATACGGCTTCCACCGCTACTCCGTGGACGAACGCTGGTTTGCGCCCCACTTTGAAAAGATGCTCTATGACCAGGCCTTGCTGGCCATGGCTTACACCGAAACGTATCAGGTCACCAATAATCCTTTCTATGCCCAGGTGGCCCAGGAGATCTTCACCTATGTGCTTCGGGATATGACGGGTTCCGAAGGCGGATTCTACTCGGCGGAAGATGCAGACAGCGAGGGGCGGGAAGGCCTTTTTTATCTCTGGACACCCCAAGAAATCAGGGATGTGGCGGGTGCTGATGCAGCCGAGCTTTTCTGCAGGTTCTATGATATCCAGGATAAAGGCAACTTTGAAAAAGGCCTCAGCATTCTCCATGTCCAGGAACCGCTTGCCGTTTTTGCCGAGCGAGCAGGTATGGAAAAGGAAACCCTTGAGTCTCTCTTGCACGAAACAGGGAAAAAGCTTTTCGACTACAGAAAAAATCGGATCCACCCACTCAAAGATGACAAGATCCTTACGGCCTGGAACGGGCTAATGATCGCCGCCTTTCTAAAGGGATATCAAACCTTTGGAGAAAAGATTTACCTGGAAACTGCTCAGGCGGCCCTTGCTTTCATCTTGAATTCGCTCCGGTTATCCGACGGATCACTCTTGCGGCGCTACAGGGGAGGGGAAGCGGCACACCCCGGCTGCCTGGATGACTATGCATTCCTGACATGGGCGCTGATAGAGGCCTACGAAACCACCTTTGATCCCGCCTGTCTGGAAGAGGCCTTGGCGCTGGCCCGGTTGACCCTCAGCCTGTTCTGGGATCCGGTAAGCGGCGGGTGCTTTTATACCGGAGAAAAAAATGAACCCCTGATCGCACGAACCCGGGATGCACAGGATGGTGCCACACCTTCGGGCAATTCCGTGACAGCCTTAAACCTCTTGCGGCTGGGAAGGCTTACCGGGGATTCCGGCATGGAGGAAAAGGCAGATGCCTTGATACGGTCCTTCTCTGGTCAGGTCGCCGAATACCCCACGGCCTTTACACAGTTCCTGCACGCAGTGGATTTCATGATTGGACCGACACAGGAAGTGGTCATCGCCGGAGCGCCGGAACAACAGGAAACCCGGACCATGATCCAACTCCTTCACCGCAGCTTTCTCCCCCGCAAGGTGATGCACCTGGTATCCGGGGCTGATCAGCGGACCAGGCTTTCCGCAATAGCTCCTTTTGTTGAGAAAATGACATCTTCTGACGGCAAGGCCACCGCCTACGTGTGCCGGCGGTATGCCTGCCAAGCGCCGGTCACGGATCCCAAGGAAATGGAGACAGTAGTGTTAGAAACAGTCTAACAGGAACAAAGCGTCTTTTCCCACTGTCCCTAAAATAAAGAAGGCCGTAAGCAACCAGGAACCGGCGCGGAATGTGGATAAAAAATAAGGCTTGGTGTAAATCCGGCTGCTAAGAAGTGATCTTTTCAGCCATATGTAGTAACCGGTCATGATCGAAAAGCCCCTTGATTAGATAGTCGGGGATCCCGCCAAGCCCTGTCTGTGCCCCCGACAGAGCACCTGTAAGGGCTGAACGCGCCATATTGTTTCCCCCTCCGTTCAGGGCCGGCATGACGGCATCGTAATAGTTCGTTTCGAAACGGGAAGCATAATAGTAAGCGGCCGGCAGCATGAAGCCAAGGGTGCAGGCCAATCCAAAAAGGGAGCATGCCGCGGCCGCCGGTTCAATTCGGATGGCCGGATCACGAGCGGCGTTGTACGACCATGAGGGCTGCAAAAGTGCGTCAGCAAAAGATATTTCATCTTTTCGCCCCTGGAGGGAAACCTCTATTACCAGGTCAGCGCCTCTTTCCCCGGCAAGTTTGAATACTGCCTTTGAGACATCACCCATGTTGTATCCGTTTATCAAGCCCGCGGTTATAAGGCCGAATGCCGCGGACTGGCCGGCTATAAACGGATCACGATGTGTTAACACTACATTGGAGGTCAGGGATGTCACGAGTTTTTCAAAATCGTCGCAATACCTGGCCGCCAAAACGGGGGTTCGGATGGCAGCTTCAGCGGTATCCGCCAGGCTCCCGGCCTCGGACCAGGGCAGCCCCAGAGTCTTTCTTGCCTGCCAGACATCGCGCATGGCGTGATCGGTGTAGCGCCCTGCCTTAGGTGTGCCGTCCAGGGTATCAAGCAGCGAATCAAGGCGCGCCGTGAAATCGGCTTCATCATATCCCCCATTTTCTGCTACCGAGTCCAGCAGCAAGATCACCACCTGCCCGGTCTGAGAGTTTTCACCGGCTTCGAGGCCGGCGTGAAAGCGGCCGGGTTTGGGCTTGGTGTATTGATCGATCCATTTTCCGTAATCTTTTCTCAGCTGCCCCAGGTCATAATACCAATGAGGCCCCACTCCCAAGGCGTCGCCTACGAGTGCCCCCATTATCGCCCCTATCGCCCTGTCCTTTTTCTTGTCCATGGCTCTATTTATAGATAACTGCCGGGATTCAGGTAATGGGGTCTATACTGTATTCAGACCCTCCACGGGCTGTAATCGAGTTCATCGAAAAGTTGTTGAAATCACCAGGTTCCATCCGGTATGCCCGGATGGTCGCTACCGACGGAAGATAGTGCACGGGAGTAGTCAACAAGGGTGCCGCTCAAATATTACTTGACCCTTTGCCCTCTTCCATATAAGGTTCATTCTATGAACGGCCTTATACAACAAGAAATTCGTTACCGGCTTTTGAAAATCCTGGCCGACGAGCCCCGGATCGGTCAACGCCAGATCGCCGAAAAAATGGGCATCAGCCTGGGAGTCGTAAACTATTGCTTGAGGGAGTTTGCAAAAAAGGGCCTGATCAAAATCCACCGATTCAAGAGCGCCAGGAACAAAGTGCCCTACAGCTATATCCTGACTCCCAGGGGGGTTGAAGAAAAAGGCAGGGTCACGGTGCGGTTTCTCAAGCGAAAGATCGAGGAATACGAAGAAATAAAGCGCCAGATCGCCCTGCTGACAAAGGAAGTTGAAGAAAACGGCCTTCAACATCTCGTTTCGGAAGAGGTGGAAGAAGCTGCATCAACCAGCGCTTGATTACGAAACGCTGTCAAAACAATACCCCATCTTGAATACCCCCGCAAGCCAGACAGCGCAACTCCATCCACACGCCCTAAACGCTCCAAAATGATCTAAGCATCCCCGGCTGAAAAATTCCCGCAAAACGTGCAGGGCAATTTTGGATTCGATTGCCGGTTTGTTTTGAGCCGATATCTAAAAGCCTTGCGTATTAGCATAGATTATGTTTAACATTGGTCTATGGAAAATTCAAGTGAAATCCGCACAGGCAGACATTGCGTTTTTAATATCCATGTTCATTTGGTCTTTGTGACGAAATACCGGCGAAAAGTTTTTACAAAGGCCATCCTGGATGAAATGCGCGGCATCTTCAAAAAAGTCTGCAAGGACTTTGAAGCTGTACTTGTCGAATTCGATGGAGAGGACGACCATGTTCACCTGCTGGTGAATTATCCGCCCAAGGTTTCCGTGTCCAGCCTGGTGAACAGCCTGAAAGGTGTTTCATCCCGGCTTTTGAAGCAACGGTTCCCGGAGCTTGAAAAACGGTATTGGAAAGGGGCTCTGTGGTCCCCGAGCTACTTTGCCGCTTCCTGCGGCGGGGCTCCGATCTCCATTGTCCGGCAGTACATTGAACAACAGAAGACGCCGGGCTAAAGAACGCGCCTAACCCCCACCTGAAGTAAGGGGCCTGCGACGCTAAAAATTCAGATCAAAAAGGTGTTAAAATGACAATAAACTACAATTTCGAGTGAGATCCCCTAAAGGCCCGCAAGAACCGGAACAAGCATGGGGTGGAGTTTGAAGAAGCAGCTACTATATTTAGCGACTCCAAGGCACTTTCCATATTTGATTTGGACCATAGCGAAACTGAACACCGATGGATAACGATGGTTATTTCGGAGAAAGGAAGATTGCTGATCGTGAACCATACTTTCCGAGAAGAAAGTCGAAAGGAGGTCACGATCAGAATTATTTCAAGCCGAAAAGCTACAAAAAATGAAACACAAAAATACGGTGATGAAACATGAGAGAAGAATACGATTTTTCGAAAGGCGAAAGAGGCAAGTTCTATCGACCAGATATGAAACTTAACATTCCGATTTATCTTGATCGGGAAGTTTCAGCCTTTGTGGAGAAAATCGCTTCCAAGAAAGGAATGGATCGATCTTCAGTAGTTAATGATCTACTCAGGGGAGAGATAAAAATCGTTCAGGCAATGGAATAAATCACCCCCGGCGAACGAGTGCGTGGAGTCGGACTCGCTACTCGGCGCTTAACACCGTCTTCGTTTACCGTTCACGCGTAGCGTTCCAAAGATCTCTACGGTATAACCGCAAATCCAGATGCTGCCGGTATGAGAGAATCAAAGCGAAACCAGTGAGGGAAGGAAACAAGAGGGACCAAAGACCCACAACATAAACACACCCGCAACATGATGGGGTTTAAACTGTAACGTGGTAAGTTGCCATGATTATCAGGGAATACCGGCAAATCGAGCCCCTGCTGAAATGCCATGGTCGTTAAAATTAACGACTGCGAAGCCTATGAAAAGAATGCAGGAATGTGATATATTGTAAGTCATGAAGATTGAATGGGATCCAAGAAAGGCAAAACTTAACCTCAAGAAGCATGGGGTTGCCTTCGAAGAAGCTTCAACTGCTCTGAGTGACCCTATGGCCATCACCGGTGCTGATCCCGATCATTCTGATTATGAAGATCGATATATTACGTTTGGCTTATCCGCAATGAATAGACTTTTATTGGTCTCTCATACTGAGGAAGGAGAAACTATCAGGGTTATAAGCGCTCGCAAGGCGAGTAAAGGAGAACGGAAACTGTATGAAGAAGAATAAAGAAATCAACAAAGACGAACTCCGTCCAGAATACACGCGAGCTGATTTCCCCGAGGGTTTTGTTCGAGGCAAGTATGCAAAACGCTTGAAAGAGTCATCTAATATCGTCGTTCTCAGGCCGGAGGTTGCACAGGCTTTCCCAAATGAGGAGGCGGTGAATAATGCGCTCCTTTCCCTTATCGACATCGCAAGGAAAACGACACCTCCAACCATGGAGTCAAGCTGATCGCCAACAAAGCAGCGTTTTTTGCAGCCGTCACGCCGCAAAAAGTCAGTAGGAACCTGTAGGATGGTTGCCTTGCTTTGCGGGTGCCGGATTACTCGCTTGGGTCGTTCAGGGATTGCATCAGGATGTTCGCAAATTCAGTCCTTGTTGAATGGATATGCCAGGACAAGATTGGATGTAACAAATGCATTCTTAACTTCAGGTTTTTGATTGAATCTGGTGATGTTTCATGTGTATGGGGTTAACACTTGAACATATCGACTTGTCAGGATACGATCGGAATTATTCATATAACAACCTCCCGCTCATTTGGAAAAAAACTCCTTTTTGCGTGATATACCGTATAACCGAGAAATAATTCTCGCTATTCATTTGTTCAATTTCGAAAACGGACTTGACAAAGAAGGCATTTCTGCATAGATTGTAATACATTAATGACAGGGGGTGTGCCATGAATACAGCAATATCGGTGCGGCTTCCCAAGCATCTTGCCAGCCAACTGGATAGCATAGCCAAAGAGACCGAACGACCCCGTTCTTTCATCATTCAGAAAGCATTGGAGTCATATATCGAGGATTTTGCGGATCTCCAGATCGCCCTGGACCGACTCCACGACAAGGGTGATGAGGTTATTTCGGCCAAAGAGATGAGGAAATCTCTTGGCCTATAACATTATTTGCAAGAAGTCGGTCCAACGCGACCTCAAGAAGCTATCGAAGCCGGAGGCGAAACGAATCCTCGATCTCATTGAGAAGGAACTGATCAAGCAGCCTGAATCCAATCCTGTACTTAAGGGGCAGTTTGCCGGCCTTCGCAAATACCGCGTCGGGGATTACAGTGTGATCTATGCCCTGTTGGGTCTTGACGTCCTTATCCTCAGAATCGGTAATCGTAAGGATGTTTACAAAGGCGAAATTTAACCATGGCATGCAGCCTATCGCAAAAAGCGCGGCCGCTGATGCGCAATGTTCAATGACTGCACCGGAATACGCTCAGATTCAAACCCCAGTAAAAATGCATACCAATAACCCTACGTAACAGAAGGAAATAAGAGCAACCAAAGACCCACAACATAAACATACCCGCAACATATGGGGTTTAAACTGGAATAAAGCAGGTTGCCATGATTCGATAGCAATCCTTCAACACATGATATTTGGCCGTGTGCTCACCTGTGGACCTTCTGGTGTGTGCAGTCAGGTGGCCATTTTGGAATAGATGGAGTTCTTATGCTGATCCGTATAAGACCATCCCATAAATGGTTAATATAATGCAAGTGTTTGATATAAGGTGATTCTAGGGTTTTTATGAACAAACTCCGAAGCCGTCTAATACCGGCAAAAAACGATGCTTCGGTGTCTTATGCGGATACATATGCTCATCGTTGGGATAATCGAAATCGAAGAGATATGGGGCTTGGACACGAGAAACCCGATGTCTATCGTCTTTCGATAGGCTACGTTGCATGGGTTCACGAGAAGGCCGACAGCCTGAACGGCGTCCACCGGCCCGCACGGGATCAATGGCTTCGGGCCAGCCAGTCGATACCGCTTAATATCGCTGAAGGCAACGGCAAGACGGCTGAGGCTGATCGAAGGCGTTTCTTCGAAATCTCTCGTGGCTCCGCGCTTGAGTGTGCGGCGATTCAAGATGTGCCGGTTGTCGGCAAGGCGCTGGAAAAAATGCAAAGCCGTAAGCGAAAGGCTGAACTCGACCG
Organism: uncultured Desulfobacteraceae bacterium; assembly: GCA_964463515.1. Lineage (GTDB taxonomy): Bacteria > Desulfobacterota > DSM-4660 > Desulfatiglandales > Desulfatiglandaceae > CAYXDR01. Next base: position 8,916 of record CAYXDR010000094.1, read on the forward strand.
GATGACCGTGATGCTCAGCCGTCTCGGCGGAAGAGGCTACCAAGTTCGAGAGGATCAAGCGGCCTACGGCGTCGATTTCGATCTCGATAGCGATTTCGATCCCGAAGAAAGAAAATCCCGACAAACGGTTGCACTGGACGCTCATTCTTCGCGCCAGAGATCCTCATCGTTCGGAGAATGCCTATGAAAAAAAGAATTCCTATCCAATCAAGGTTCTTTTTTGTCACACTTGTTGCTTTGATTTTTATTTCTATGTTCAGATCAATTCCATGTAAGGCTGTTTCTAATGACATCCGTTATATTGAATCTCTAATAAAAACAGGCGGAGTCCACAGTCAAGGCTGCCAATTCGTAGGAAAAAGTACCGTTTTCTTAACAAGGGCTCTAAAAACCATGAGTCACTTGGACGATGGACTTA
>CAYXDR010000095.1:0-2304 GCA_964463515.1 uncultured Desulfobacteraceae bacterium
CAACAGCACCTGTCGCGCCTTGTCGTGCGCCTCGGCGATAATGCGGTCTTTTTCGGCCTGGCCTTCAGCCCTGAAGCGTTCAATGATTTCAGCCCTCTCGGATTCGAAAGCGGCTAATTCGGATTCGAGTTCCCTGCAGCGCTTTTCCGCTTCTTCTTTCTGCCTTTCAAGGCTTTCCAGCCGCTCCTTTATCTGTTTTTTCCTGGTTTCGAAAAAATCCTTGACAGGGGCCTTCTTCACCGCCACGACAAGAACGATGACAAGCAGCGCAAAATTAATGAACCTGTAAAGCAAGTCCTTCAGTTCCCTGGAGGAATCATGTCCTTCGGCGGCCATCACCGCTGTGCACAGTACGAAAAAGAGAAGAGCCGCTGCAGACCCCAAAACCGCCGGTAATTTAAATGTAATGCTCTTTTTCATGAAACGCTCCTTCCCAGAATTCTGGAGGCCGCCTCACGTGACAACGCGGAAACCTGCAGTTCCAACGACTCCCTGATCGAAGCCATTGACGCCTCTACCTGCTTTCTGGCCTCGGAGACCTTACGCTCCGAAGTCTCCATTGCCTCCTGTATCAACCGATGTTCCTCTTCCTGAGCCTCGGTCTTGAGGCGCTCCTTTTCAGCCAGGCCGTTTCTCCTGGAAGCATCACGGCCTTCCTGAATTTCCTGCTCCGATGCAAGGGCACTGGCTTCCAGCCTAGCGGCGCTGTCCGACAGTTTTTCCACTTTCCCTGCCCTTTTTGCAAGCATTCCCCGAATGGGCTTAAAAAGCAATCTGTTTAATAAGTATACCAGGAGAAGAAAATTGGCGATTTGAACTAACAGCGCAACGGGATTTATCTCGAGCATACCGGCAATCACCTCTTGTTGAGTAAGTTACTGGAGAGAGACAACAAACGGTGGGGACATACGGCACAACTCACCCGGCCGGGCCTCCATCGCCCCGCCTTCGCTGTGAATGCTCCCGCTGAAGCGGACACTGCGCCTGAGATATCCTGCAACAGCAACCAACCGAATCAATCGGGGGCAGGAAGAAGACCGTCTTCTTCATGCTCCCTCATCACGCAGCGGCCATCGAACAGCGCCCCTTCCGCAACAACCAGCACAGGGGCGTGAATCGTTCCTTTCACATGCCCCCCGGGATTGATCTCAACCCTTCTCGACCCCCTCACGACTCCTTCGACATGCCCCCCTATAATGATTTCAGGGCTTTGAATGTCGCTGTGAAGGCGAGCCGAATCCCCTACAGACACTACACCGTCCCCGGTCACGCCGCCTGTAAAACGGCCGTCAATGCGGGCCGAACCTTTGAAGGTGAGATTTCCCTCTACCTCGGTTGTTGCAGCAAGAAGAGCGCTCAAACGATCTTTCCGCCTTTTCATTCGAATAATCCTCCACCGAGTGTTACGGCTCATTAGCATATCGTTGCCTGTTTTTCAAGAAAAAACATGGACTAATCCGCATAATACCTATTGCCGTATATAGCCGGGGAATCAGTGCTCTTCGAAAGCCTGCACTCTGTACGTGGATACTTCCAGATTCCCGGCTGCCCAGGCATCGGCAGGCAACCCGGCTTTCAGGCAAAGATGGGAGAGGAAGGTCTTCTTATCAGGCAGCTGATCCCATACCTGGGGTAGAAATGTAGCCTGCCGGGCTCCTTTTCTGATGATCACTCCGTCGATGCCCGGGTTGAGTTTTTCTAGAAGGTCCGCGCCTCCGCTGTAATCGAGAGGCACCGGCCGGGTAAGAACGCTGACCTCGATCTTGATCCGATTTAACTCCTCCTTGCTCAAAGGCGGAAAACGCGGATCCTCGAAGGCCGCATTGACGGCGTTCCGTCTGACCCCATCTATCAGCGGCTCCCGTGCGGTCAAGCTCCCGATGCATCCTCTCAAGGCACCATTTTTGTTCAGGGTTACAAACGTGCCATACGGTTCTTTAAGATGGGACGGCACGCCGGTGGTTTCATTCAAACCGCCTGCACTACCCGAAAGTTTTTCTTCTATGGCACTCCTGGCCGTTTGAAGTAATTTTTTTCCGTCAGCCTCGTCAAACCTGGCGCTCTGTTCCATTTTTCAGCACCTCCTGAATATGAACCTTCAGCAACAAACACGTATTTTATGAAATTTGAAGCATTTCAGCTGTCAATGCAAGCTCGAAATCAACCCGATCGGCAAATCGGCTGTCAGGTGCCCGCATGGCGGAAATGCGACAGCCCCCTTGAATAAAGGCCGATGCCGCTTTAGCTATTAGCTGTTAGCCATTAGCCGTTAGCTGGGCGGAAAAAAGAACTACTTTAGAAACT
>CAYXDR010000095.1:2314-2987 GCA_964463515.1 uncultured Desulfobacteraceae bacterium
CGATTCCGATACCGGGATGCAAGTGTCTTTCTACAGTCCGGGACGTCATGAAGCTTGATTTCCAGGAGAAACAAGAGTACTGATAGCCGCCTGTGTAAAAAATCGAAGGACGTCTATCCTGATATGACTTATGAAATATGGCATGTTGTAATTTTGCTTGCGACCGGGGCAGCGGCAGGCATTGGCTCCGGGATGATAGGCGTAGGGGGCGGCTTTTTGACGATCCCGGTGCAGTACTGGCTCCTTTCCGCATCGGGAGTCGATCCGGCTATCTCTATCAGGATAGCCCTGGGAACGAATCTGCTGGTGGTGATACCAACCGCCGTAAATGGCGCCTTGGCCCATCATAAAAGAGGGGCCGTATTCTGGAAGGAAGCCGTCACACTCGGTATAACCGGAACCACCGGGGCCTATGCAGGGGCGGCCATAGCCTCCCGGCTTCCGGAACGTGTGATGACGCTTTTTTTTGGTGTCTTCGTAATCATCATGGCCGTAAGGATGATGACCGCGAGGCCCCCCGAACCTGTACCCAGGTCTTCCAGGAAACAACTTGTAGTGGCTTTGTGCGGCTTTCCTTTCGGAATACTGTCCGGGATGCTGGGAGTTGCCGGAGGTGGGCTGCTTATGCCGCTGCTTGTAATACTGCTTAAATTCGATGTACGCCAGGCGGTCG
>CAYXDR010000095.1:2997-9273 GCA_964463515.1 uncultured Desulfobacteraceae bacterium
GGAACATCCACGGCAACCATGATCTTCTTCGCCACGGGCGGAGCGCTTTCCTTTTCCTTGCACGGCCTGGGGATGGAGGGGCTTCCACCTTTTTCAACAGGCTACATCAATTGGCTCCAGTGGGCACTGTTGGCGGCAGGCTCCGTGCCCATGGCAAAGCTGGGTGCCCATTTCGCCCACAGGCTTCCGGAGGCGAGGATCAGGCAGATATTCGCCTGGCTGATGATATTTGTCGGCCTCAGGATGTCGGGCGTTTTTGAATACCTTGGGACGATATTGTGAAAAAACAAAACGAAAGCCAGGTCAAACAACCTCCGGACGGGGATAGAGCCCAGCTCTTTCCACGATTTCCGGAACTTTTTCCTCCCATTCTATAGCCATTATGTGAAAACCATGGACACCCTCCACGTCCTTCAACCTCTGGATCGATTCCACGCAAATATCGATCCCCACCCCGGGCTGCTTTTCCTTCGAGACCCCGGCCAGGCGTTTTATGATCTCGTCGGGGACGTCCATTCCCGGCACCCTGTTTTTCATGTATTTGGCCATACCCGCCGACTTCATGGGGGTCAATCCAGCCAATATATGAACTTTTTCATGCAGCCCCCTGTCTCTTACACCCTGCATCCATTTCTCGAATTTATCCAGGTTGTAAATACACTGGGTCTGAATGAATTCAGCGCCGGCCGCGACTTTTTTGGCCAGCCGCGGCACCCTGATTTCAAACGGATCTGCAAATGGATTCGCGGCCGCTCCCAAAAACATCCTCGGAGGCATCTTTATGTCGTCCCCCCCGAGGAATTTCCCCTCGTCCCTCATCCGCCGCACGGTCTGCAGAAGCTGCATCGAGTCAAGATCAAAAACATTCTGTCCGCCCGGGCAATCCCCGAAACGCTGGTGGTCTCCGGACAGGCACAGCATGTTGAAAATGTCGAAGGAGGCGGCCCCCAGGACATCGCTCTGCAGCGCTATCCTGTTTCTATCCCGGCATACCATCTGAAGGATCGGCTCCAGGCCCATCAGTTTGATGTGGATGCACGAGGCGAGGCTGCATAAACGGGTCACGGAAGTCTGGTTGTCGGTGACGTTTATCGCATCCACGTGGTCCTTGATCATTGCGGCTTTTTTCGTGATCGCCTCCGGGTCGCTCCCGCGCGGGGGGCCGCACTCCGAAGTTACTGCGAGGTGACCCGCCGCGAGAATCTTTTCAAGCCTGCTTGGTGTCTTTATTCCGCTGGCGCTCATAATCTGACATCCTCCCTGACCACTTTCCGCGGGCCGCCCGCCCTGTCTGTTGACCAGTCCTTTATGGGAGCAAGAATTTCGTAATCCTCCATGCGTCCCAACTCCTTCAAACGATCCACTATCAACTGCCATGCGCAGGGTATATCCGGGTCAATCTCGCACTTGCCGTTGGAAGAGCCGCCGCACGGCCCGTTCAAAAGCCTCTTCGCACACCTGGATACAGGACAGATCCCGCCTGTACGCGCGAGGATGCACTGGCCACAGCCTTGGCACCGCTCGCTCCAGACCCCCCTTTCCTCGGTGACCCCCATGAAGCAGGTGTTCACACCTGGAATGACCGGCGTCGAAAAATATTTTTCGGCCATAAACTGCACCCCGACTCCGCAGGCAAGCGAAACTACAGCATCATAACGGTCTATCACGTTGCGGATCTCTTCCAGATATTCATGATCGCACTGCCTTTCCAAGGTTACCTCGTCGATCCTGGCATCCGCGCCCTCATTCATGAAGTACATCCGTAACGCGGAGGCAAGCACCTCTACTTCCTTTTTCCCCCCGGCCTCGCACACTGTTACGCACTCGTTGCACCCGGCCACCAGAATGTTCCTGAAACCCTTAATTTCACCTATGATTTCTTCGATCGGCTTCCTGTCTGCAACAATCATATCCGGCACCCCCTGAACATGTATTCGATCCGCAAGGAAACCCCGTAGGGCTCAAGCCGGCGGATCAAGGCTCCCTTGTTTAAGACGCCTTCTTCCACCGGGCAGCTTTCAGCGGACTGGGCCCGAGGGCCTTGATTTTTTCCGTCGTTTCCGCCGCGATCTCCGCGAAGCGCGGACCGTCGCTGGAACTTAAATTATACATTTGTACCCGTTCGCCGCCGATCCCGACCATATCAAGAATCGCACGCACAGATTCCACCCGCTTACGGGCACGCAGATTGCCCCGGACAAAACGGCAGTCTCCCTCCATGCATCCCACCACATAAACGCCGTCGGCTCCTTTCTCGAAGGCGCGTAACAGATGAATTACATCCACCTTACCGGTGCAAGGCACCCTGATGATGCGTATAGTTCCGGGGTATTGAAGCCGCATGGAACCTGCCAGGTCCGCAGCGGTATAGCCTCAGAAATTGCAGCAAAACGCTATGATTACAGGATCGTCACTTTCCATCACAGAACCCCTTCCAGCAAAGCGTCCACCTTGCTCAACAACTGTTCATCTTCGTACCAGTTCAACTCTATCGCCTTGGCAGGACATTCGGCAGCGCATATGCCGCAGCCGTGACACATAGCTTCGTCGATTTCACTTACACCTTCACTATTGATCCGGGGCACCCCGTAAGGGCAGGAACGTACGCAGACAAGGCATGCAGCGCACTTGTCCGGATCCACCCTGGCGGTGACGGCGGAAAGTGTTATCTCAGTCTGGGATAGGAAGGTGGTTGCACGAGAGGCGGCCGCCATGGCCTGAGCCACCGCTTCGGTGACGAGTTTTGGGCTGTGCGCGGTTCCGCACACGAAAATGCCGTCACTTGCCATCTCCACCGGTCTCAGCTTTACATGAGCCTCCATGAAGTAACCGTCGGAGCTGCGCGTCACCTTAAGGATCGTAGCCAGTTCCTCGGTGTCGGCTGCACGAAAACCGGTGCTGAGTGCCACCAGATCCGCCGGAACGCTGACAGCCCGCCCGAGAACGTGATCCCTGAAAGTCACCGACAGGCCCTCTCCGGATCTATTTATTGCAGGAGGTTCGTCCTTGTGAAAACGGGAAAATATGACGCCGAGATCTCTGGCCTTTCGGTAATAGTCCTCCATGAGACCGTAGGTCCGCATATCACGGTACAGGATGAAAACATCGGTTTTCGGGCTCGACTCCTTGATATGAATTGCGTTTTTCACGCCGCTCTGGCAGCAGACACGGGAGCAATTCGGATTCTCCTCGTTGCGTGAGCCTACACACTGGATCATTACAACCCGCTCCAGGCCCTGGGCCCCTGTTTCCTCGAGCCGCTCGCCGAGTTCGATCTGGGTGACAATTCTGTCGTCTTCGCCGTAAAGATACTCCCCTGGTTCGTATGCAACCGCCCCGGTAGCCAGAATAACCACACCATGTTCGATCTTGCGTTCATACATCCCGGGCCCCACCAGAACTTCGGTTGTGAAGCTCCCCTTGAAACCGCTGAAATCAACCACCAGGCTATTTGTCAACACCTGTATTTTGTCGTGGGAAGTGACCCTGTCCACCAGCCTGTCCACATAGGACCGAATATCCGCCCCCTCGATCGTCTTCGTGAGTTGGAGGCAGAGGCCGCCTAGGCGGGACTCCTTTTCCACTATCACTGTTTCAAAGCCCTGGTCCGCCAATCCCAGCGCTGCGCTCATCCCTGCCACACCGCCGCCGATAACCAGCGCCCTCTTGTTGACCTTGATGCGTTTCTCGGCAAGGGGACGCAGGAAACCGGCGCGGGCCACAGCCATACGGACCAAGTCCTTTGCCTTCTCGGTCGCAGCCATGTGGTCCCCTGCATGAACCCAGGAATCCTGGTCCCTGATATTTGCCATTTCGAACAAATATTTATTGAGGCCACAGGCCTGCAGGGTCTCCTGAAAAAGAGCCTCGTGCGTGCGCGGCGAACAAGATGCAACCACAAGGCGATTCAACCGGTGTTCGGCTATCACCTCTTTCATCTTGTCCTGAGTGTCCTGGGAACAAGTGAACAGATTATGCTCTGCGTGAACCACGTTCGGCAGCCCGGATGCATACTCGGTCACGGCTGGAACATCGACTACGCCGCCGATGTTGATGCCGCAGTTGCAGACAAACACCCCGATTCTTGGCTCCTGCCCGCTGACATCCATTTCTTCCGGCATTTCAAGTACTTTTGTTTCAAGCCAGCGAGCGGCATTCAATTTAGACCCAGCGGCGCAGGCAGCAGCACTTGCCTCCATGACCGACGAGGGTATGTCTTTCGGCCCCTGGAAAATTCCGCAGGCATAAACGCCCGGGCGGGATGTATTGACAGGGGCGAAAGGTTCGGTCACTGCAAAATTGTAACGATCCAGGGTGACACCCAGTTTTTCCGCGAGCTCCACGGTTGCACCGCCCACCTGCAGCCCCACGGACAGGACCACCATGTCGAAAACCTCCGAGTGCATGTTCCCTTCTTCGTCCGAATATTTTATCTCGAGGTCTTCGGCACCGGCCACCGGATCCACAGTATGGACACGGGTACGGATAAAACGCACGCCATGGTCGTATTCCGCGCGTATCCTGTATTTTTCATAGTCCTTCCCGAATGTGCGCATGTCCATATAAAATATGGCCGTATCGAGTTGTTCACCGACATGCTCCTTGGCTATTACGGCCTCCTTGACTGCATACATGCAGCACACCGCCGAGCAGTAACCGTTTCCGCATCTGTGGGTGTCGCGGGAACCGACGCACTGAAGCCACGCTATCCTGCGGGGCTCCTTGTTGTCCGATGGCCTGAGGAGATGGCCCATGGTAGGCCCGGAAGCACTCAGCAACCTTTCAAACTCGGCACTGGTGATCACGTTTGGATGCTCCCCATAGCGGAAAATGTTTCCATAGACCTTGGGGTCGAAAACATCATTTCCCGGGCACAGGATCACCGAGCCGACGCGAATGTCCCGCGTCTCCAGGACCTGTTCATGGTCGACGGCACCTGCCAGGCATGCCTTCACACACTGGTAACACTCTGAACAGATACCGCATTCCAGGCACCTGGAAGCTTCCAGGCGAGCCTCGTCTTCGCCGAAGCCAAGATTGATTTCATCGAAGGTTCCTCTGCGCTCGTCCACCGAACGCCGTTTCGCGCGCGTCCTGGGAACCCGCTCTTCTCCTTCTGTTCCCGGCTTCTCGTAAGACCACTGCTTCGGCCGCCCTTCTGCGATGTCCAGCCCGTTTAAATACCGGTGGATGCTCTCCGCCGCCTCCTTCCCGCATTCCACGGCCTCAACCACCGATTTGGGTCCATAAAAAACATCCCCGCCCGCAAAAACGCCTTCAACGGGTGTTTCAAGCGTTACCGGATCGGCTGCGAGCCCCCCCCGATCAGTTACCGCTATATCCTGACTTCCGGCAAAGGAAAGATCAGCCGCTTGACCTATGGCCACGATTGCAGTGTCGGCCTCCAATATCATGACATCGGATTCGTCGTAAGCCGGCCGAAAAGCCCCTTTATCGTCGAACACCGCCGTACACCGCTTGAATTCAACGCAGGAAAGCGCTGCGCCGGACTCCAGGAAAGCGCGGGGCCCGAAGCCGTTGACTATCTCCACCCCTTCCTCCAGGGCTTCTTCAACCTCATAATCCCATGCCGGCATTTCACCGCGCTGCTCGAGGCACACGAGGCTAACCCGATCCGCCCCCTTGCGCAGGGCGGTCAAGGCGACATCCACCGCGACGTTTCCCCCACCGATCACGACCACGCGGCGGCCCACCTGTACAGGCCGGGCCAGCGCTGCATCGCGCAGAAACTCGACCCCCTTCAGCACCCCGGGCAGGTCTTCCCCCGGGACATTGAGCCTGCGGCTCATGTGCAGCCCGGTAGCCAGAAAAAACGCCCTGTATCCTTGATCTCTCAGGCCTTCTAGCGTCACATCCTCTCCGAATGCAACACCTGTCCTGATTTGGACACCCATGGCCTCGATGATACTGATTTCCTCGGCCAGAACATCCCGCGGCAACCTATAGGCCGGGATCCCGACCGCCAGTGGAAAAAGGCGTTGGATTTGGCGTATCAATTCGAGGACCGGGCTCTCGTCGAGCAATACGTCAAAGGCGTCGAGACCACCGTGGCAATCGTCGACGGCGTCCCCTGCCCCCTCGTGGAGATTCGATACCCCGGCTCCATGTACGACTACGACGCCAAGTACGTCCACGCCCAGGGCGAGACCCGCTATTTGTGCCCCCCGGAGTCATTGGACGACAAAATTCAGGACACCCTCCAAAAAATCGCCCTGAAATTCTACTGCGCCGTCGGGGCCAGAGATCTGTTGCGAG
>CAYXDR010000096.1:0-788 GCA_964463515.1 uncultured Desulfobacteraceae bacterium
CCTCCACCAGATCCGGCTGCTCCGGCGGCGCAGAATGCCTGTGCGCAAAACCACTTCATCATCAAGGCGCAGCGGTGCGATGAACTCCATGGCCACCCGGTGGACGATCAGGGAAAGATTGGCCTCTTCGGTGAGGCGGCGCATCTGGATGCCTGCAGCCCCCAAAGCCTGGTTCCGGGAGCGCTCGGCCATTTCCAGGTAGCGGCCGTGGTAAACCACTCCCATGGCATCCGTATCGGCATAGATCACCCGGTAATAGTCCTGCGGGCCGGCCTGATCGAGCATTACGGAGGCCTGCCTCCTCCCGGAAAGAATCTCAACACTCATCAGGCGCCCCCACTGTCAGCAGGAATGCATATGCCCCCCCTAGGATATCGAAACCGGCCGCCAGGGCACACCGCAGCCCTTCGATACTCCTGTCAGCCGTCCGGAGGCACCCTTCTTCCAAAGCTCGTGCAGCCAAGGCTAGATTGAGAAGAGGTGCGTGGGAGGGTCCGTATCCGGTTGCGCCGAGACCGCTCAGCACCGGCGGCATGCCGCAGGGCTGGAATACGGTCCTGAGCGCAGTTCTCTCAGCCGCGGAAAACGGGCCGGGACCCACTCCGGCTGCAAACACCGCTTCAACATCCCGAATCTGCATGCCTGCACATTCCAGGGCATCGGCGACGGCCCGCACTAAAGCGGCGCCGTCTCTTCTTACCCCGCTCAGCCTGGCATCCTGAGCCTCTGCTGCTGCGACGATCCTGACCCCTCGGTGCGCGGCGCGGCGCGCTTCGCGCTGCATCGCC
>CAYXDR010000096.1:798-1495 GCA_964463515.1 uncultured Desulfobacteraceae bacterium
GGGAACCTGGGGGCCGATCGCCGGCAAGCACCAATGCAACGGCTCCTTCGGCCATGCTGATACCCGGTTTTCCGTCGAAGGGCTTTGCAGCTTCTCCCAGACGAAGGCAGCCCGTGGCTTCATAAAAGTCCACCAGAGGGGAACTCATTTCATCGGAGCCGCATACCACAGCTTGCCGCTGGCGTCCTTCGGCAATAAGGCTATGAGCATAGACCACAGCAGAAGGGCTGCCGCAGAAAGTAGCATTGTAGCCCTTCAGTTGAAATGCAATGGAGACCTGTCCGCCGCAAGCATTCATCGTTGTCATGGGAAAGTGGTGCGCGCTGGCAAGCTCCGGGCTGGATCCCATGGCGCTTTCCATGAACCTTTCCGTACTGTGCTGGGCCCCGGTGACAACACCCATGACGAGGGCAGTACGTGCATGGTCCTTGAGCAAAGACGGCTGGCCCAGGGCGTCGGAGACAGCCTGGATCGCAAATTTGATCATGGGTGACACGCGCCCGAACCGTTTGAGTTTACCGGTGAAACGAACCGGAGGTGCCGTGGTGATCCAAGAGCTGCGCTCTGCACCGGCATCAGTCGGCTTCAGAAGATCTGTGCCGGCCTCGACTAAGGCTTTCAAGGCGCCCAAACCGGTACCTGCCGCAGAATGACATCCAATACCGGCGACAAATACCGGCCGGTGAAAAGAACGTAC
>CAYXDR010000096.1:1505-9273 GCA_964463515.1 uncultured Desulfobacteraceae bacterium
CGGGAGACGGCTCGCCGGAAGAGCAGCTCCGGTCCAGCACCACAGAGGCATTATTGCCCCCGAATCCGTAATTTGAGCAAACCAGACGGCGAACTTCAGCCGCCCGGGGAAACCCGGGAACGCAGTCAAGATCTTCGCACCCAGGCCTCGGGCCGACAAAGTTTGCCGTGGGCGGCAGGATTCCAAGGTCTGCAGCAACCAAACTTACAATAGTCTCGATGACACCGCTGGCCCCGAGAGTGTGGCCAAGGAAAGACTTGCATGACGACAAGGGAACAGTGTGCCCGAAAACTGCTGCAGTTGCGCGGCACTCAGCTAGATCGTTTGCATCCGTTCCGGTTCCGTGAGCAGAAAGATAATCGATTGCCTGAGGCGGCAGTCCGGCATCTTTCAACGCCTCTTCCAGCACCCGGCGGATCCCCTCGCCTGTTTCAGAAGGCGCGGTGGCGTGGTACGCATCTCCCGACAGCCCATAGCCCAGGATCTCGGCGACCCCGCTCTCTCCTCGATTCGAGGCGTGATCAAGGCCCTCGACCACGACTACGCCGGCCCCCTCTCCCAGGTTAATACCCCGTGGGGTACTGAAAGGTGCACACGGCTCCGCACTCAGGGCACGCAGGGCATTGAATCCAGCCATCAGCGAAAGGGAAACAGTGTCAGTACCACCGACTATAACCACGTCTGCTCGTCCGGCCCGGATGAGGTCCAAAGCGTAGCCCATTGCAATTGTCGAGGAAGCGCAGGCTGAGCTGATGGTTATTCTAGGCCCCAAAGCGCCCAAGGCACTGGCCGCTACCGCCGCCGGATGGCTCACGGGGATGGCCGTTAACCTTAGTCTGGGAAAGCGGCTTAACGCCCCGTCCAGATAAGCGAGGCAGGCATCCTCCGTGCTCACCATGCCCGCGTGGGAAGAGCCGATCACCACGGCCACTCGATCAGGTTCGCAGCCGGGCATTTTCATGCCCGACCGGTCCAACGCCTCGCGCATGGCCTCGATCAGATACCACGACGCCCGGTCCATCCACTTCCGGTGGACGGCCGGATCATTGAAAGTAACATCGCTTTCGGCCGGAAACATGGACGCTATTTGGCTGGTGAACCCGTTGCAGCTGAACCTGGCGACTGGTCCGAGAGAATTTCGGCCTGACAGGATACTTTCCTGAAGCTCTTCCACCGTCCGGCCAAACGGCGTGCTTATCCCAAATCCGGTAATGACAGCACGGCGGCCGAGCGGTTCCTGGGCGGTTTTTTTCTGTTTCATCGGTGGAACCCTCCATCGATGCGCAGAACCATGCCGCTTATGTACGAAGAAGCAGTTCCAGCCAAAAACGCCGCCGCCCGGGCTACCTCATCGGGTTCGCCCATGCGTCCAAGCGCGGTTGCCCGGAGAATGTGGCTGTAATTGTTTTCGGGCAGGTCCTTCACCATATCGGTGCGTATGAAACCGGGAGCCACGGCGTTCACTCTTACACCAAAGGCCCCAAGACGACGTGCCAGCAGCCGCGTTAAAGCATTGAGCCCTCCCTTGCTTGCACAATAAGGCACTTGACCTTCCTTGCCGCCTACGGAAGCAAGCGAGGATACCATGACAATCGAGCCACGACCCGTTATTAGATGCGGCGCCGCCCGCAGGCTCAAGTTTATGGTTCCCGCCAGGTTGGTGTTTATCACTCTCTCGAAGTCATCCGGGTACATTGTCGCGAAAGCACCGTCGGCAGTGATCCCCGCGTTGTTGATCAATACGTCGAGCCTACCGAAGTGCTTAATTACCCCCGCAACTAGAGACTCGGCCTCGGCTGCCTCGGCCAGGTCGCTCTGTAGTGCATAGACTTCTCCGCCGTGCGCGTAAAAATCCGCCAACGCCTTTCCGGCGGCGGCATGATCTTTCCGATAACTGACAGCTACCCGTGCACCCTGTCTTAAGAATTCCAGTGTGACTGCCCGACCGATGCCCCTAGTTCCGCCGGTCACGAGGCATACCTTGTCTTCCAGGTTCACGACCCCCATCCCTTACCTCTCCTGGTGCCTATTGAATAAGATGCCCCTGGCACACGCCGGTGCCGAGGCCAACCATGGCGCCCGCCATAGGTAAATCCTGATGTTCCATAAAATCGCAAAGCTGAGCGGAAACATCCGAACAGGACAAAGGCTTGTAGCGCAGGGAGTAGGTCTTGAGATCGTTACGCGCATCTCGAAACCGTTCCGGCGCAAACATTTCAGCTACCGGCTGGACTAAAAGGCTATTGACCTTTATACCCAGTCGCGTGCATTCCTTTGCCATACCCCGAACCGCTGCAGCCCGAGCCTCTGCCTGCATCGGCGTACATGGCAGCGGCAGGTGGTATTCAAACGTGTCATCCCAATCAGCAACCCAGATCTGTCCCCCATTGTTATTCATAAGAACGATTACGGCTGCCTGGATAAGCCTCAAAAAACGTTTCACGCCATGAGACACCAGCGGTGCCAGGCATCCCGGCAACCGTCCGGCCAGATCAAGGTCGAGAGATTCACACTCGTTCCCGGCCGGCGGCGCGAATACGATGCGCTGGGGACGCACACGGGCCGCCAGGCCGGTGAAGTCTCCCGCCTTCAGATGGCTGCCGAAAAAGGCCGGACTATGGCCTCGGCGATCCAGCTCTGCAGCAAGGTGATGCGCGGTTTTCCCGGGTCCGTCGCCGTCAATGATCACGCAGCTCAAAGCCTTCATCAAAAAGCCTCCTGTTCTCCTGTCCGGCTTGTGAACGGATTGCCCAAACCGGAACTCAGCTCGGCAACCGCAAACATCCAGGATGTAGTCTCCACAGACACCACACCGATGCTGCCATGAAGAGGAAGGCAGTTCCTGCGGCGGGCCATATCCAGCGCCATCATCATGGCCGCCGCAGGGACGTTACCTGTTTCATGGCCGATGTAGAAAAGCCTGTCATCCATAGAATTAAGCCGCCCTGTCACCATTTCAATCATAGACCGGTTGACCTGGGGTACAATGACCAGGTCATATGCGCCAGGAGAAAAGGTTCCGAAGCGGGAAAGCTCTTCATAAGCCCGGGCCACCACCCGCGGAAGGGTTCGGCGTATCGCCCTGTGGTCATGGCATGTCTCCACGCCGCCCCCCGGCAACGGGTGAAGTTCGAAGCCGACCTTCTCCTTCGGAAAACAGGAGCGGGTTGAGGTGTAGCCAACATGCAGGCCGCACTCGGCCTTTGCAGCTACAGCCGACGAATCCTGCACTATTATGGCGCCGGCCCCGTCAGCGAACAGCAATCCATTTACAATATCGTTCATGGACACAGCACCGGCCTCCCTCTGCAGCTTGCGGAAGTAAAACGGTGATGTGCACTCTGATCCAGCCAGCAGTACCGTCCCGGCCTGGGAGCTGCGCACCATCATGGTGGCAATCGCAAGCCCTTGTATTCCTGCCGCACAACCCCCGCGAAGATCGATCATCTGGACGTCTTCCAGCCCCAACCGCCTTTGGAGCAACAAGGTGACAGGAGGCAAGGCCGCATCAGGAGTGGTGCTGTTGGTGATCACCAGGTCCACTTCCTCCGCAGATACGCCTGCCGAAGCCATCGCCGCCAATGCCGCCTGAGCAGCCATTTCCGTGGTGCCAAGGGGGACCTCGGCTCCATTAACCTCGACCGTAGCTCGCTTACCGGTTTGAGGGTCGATGACCAAGTGCCGGTGTTCCACTCCGAAATACTGCATCGCGGCATCCACCGGAATCTCCGGCCACTGGTCCGCAAGCACCGCAGTCTCTACCGGCCTTCCGGGAAGATAGTGGCCAGTGCCCGTGATGAGCACCGTTCGCCCGCCCTGAATATTCCTATTCTTCTGTATTGCTTCTGTTGACTTTTCGAGCATACACAAAACCCCTCTATGAGGATTCAGAACCAATTCTGAGGGCGTTGGCCACGTAGTCCACCAGGGTGCCCACAGTGCGCAAATTGGTTTCAAAAAAGGCCGCGTCGAGGCTTGGGATGGACAGGCCGAAAACTTTTTGCACCGAAACGACGATTTCCAGGGCATCAACTGAATCCAGAGCCAGACCTTCGTCAGCCAACAGTAGTGTATCCACTGTCAGTTCCTCGGGCTTCAGTCCCAGGCCGTCGAGTTCCAGCCCTTCAAAGAGAATCGTGTTTCGAATCGTTTCGTGAATTGAAGATTCCGTCCAGGTAGTCATGATCCAGTCTCCGTTTTTTTGGTTGTGGTATCAGGCGCCGCCGGCCGTTGCACGGAAAGCGCCTTGACCTGAAGGGTTAATCGAGCCCTCGCCACCCGCTTTCCCGACCTGAAAACCGTGCACCGTGCTCTTACTATCTCCATCGTGTTACCCTGCCACTGTGCCAGTCGCCCGGCGGACTCGATATTCGATCGGAAGGTCAAGGCTTCGCCCGGTCTCACCAGTTTCTGGAAACGGCATCCATCGACTCCCACTAAATAGCCGGGCGCAGGTATACCCAGGCGCAGATACAGCGCGCACCTTGCCGCCTGGGCCATCGCCTCGACAAGCAGCACACCGGGCACTACAGGGTCCCCGGGGAAATGACCTGCGAAATAGGGAGCATCGGCAGGGAAAGTGAAGTGGGCCACAGCTGATGTGTCTGGCGATGCAGGTTCTATTGCATCAATAAACACGAAAGGTGCCCTCTGCCGCAGGGCTTCTTGGATAACACGTCTTTGTTCGGCGCCCGGCACAGGCAATGTCGTCATCGATTCACCTCCTATAACGAAATCCGGCTACGGCCAGCAGTCTGGCGATGGTGAATGGCAAGCCGGGCACTGCAGCACAACCGGCCGTCAATGTAAGCGGTTCCCGCAAGACGCGACAAACGGTTGCTAAAACCCACTAATCGAACTTTCAGGTTGACTTCGGCAGGCGCCGGACGACACTCGCCCAGTTTCACATCATCCAGACCGACCAGAAAACCGCCCCTCGAAGAACCGGTTAAACGGAGCAGGAGTATTCCCGAAAGCTGCGCCAGCGCCTCGAGGGCGAAAACCCCGGGGACGCTTTCCGGATCGAAAAAACGTTCCCGGGAGACGTCGAATGTCACAGTCCCTCCCAGGGACAGGGAATCCGCCTCCTGCCGGACGGTGTCTATGTATATAAAAGGAGTCCTCTGCCTCAACTCTGACACTTCTTCTGGCACTCCGCTCCTTTTCTCCATCCCTTTCTCCTCGATTCCCCGATCAACGATCGGCTGCCGGCATTACCTTTCCCTGGAAACCCCGTTTTCAAGTCGATGAAAACCAAAGTTGAATTCAAAACCTTACCTGCTCTTGCATTGCAGATCCGAAAGTCGCTGATCAGCATCACGGGGTATCCTTCCAAATTCCGGGCCAAAAAATCGCGTAGAATGAAACACAAATCAATGAAAGCATTTAATGCTATTATATCCAATAGATACAAGAAATACTGGAATGGTGATATCCTGGTAGTTCGAACTGGAACATCTCGGGCGGAAGTGCCGGGCATGCAAAAAATCAAGTGCACCAGGCTGAGAATCTGTGCACCACCGGAAAGCAAGGGCAAGGAAAAACCTGAGCCTCAAAACAGGCTTACCGCTTGCATGGTCTTTTGCGGCCTGAATTTCCTTGACAGATAGGCCTATATTTTCATATTCTTTTATTAAAAAGTATTGCTAAATAAACAAAATTTTATTTTTTATGCTTTTTTGACAATTATGGTTTTATAAAGGAAAGCATTCAAATACAACCACCAAATAAACAAGGAGAACACAGCCATGAAAAAAATTACCATGATCGGCTTGGTCGGGCTGTTCGTCCTTAGCGGCTGCGCCGCGCCGCAGACGAAAACCGGCAAGGGAGCCACCTACGGTGCAGCCGGTGGAGCCGCGGCAGGAGCCATACTGGGGCAAATAATAGGCGGAGACACGGAAGGAACACTGATCGGTGCAGCGGCCGGCGCGGCCGTAGGCGGAGCGGCTGGAGCAGGCGTCGGACGCATGATGGACAAACAGGAAGCCGAGATGCGTGACGCACTGGCAACTTCCGATGCCATGGCCGTCAAGCGCGAAGGCAACCTGCTCGCTCTCACTCTTAAAGGCGATGTCACGTTCGATCTAAACTCGGCCACGGTCCGGCCTGGTCTCTACAACGAAATTGACCGCGTAGCCCGGGTCCTAGTTCGTTATCCCGAAACCTCCATCCTTGTGGAAGGCCATACGGACAGCACCGGCACAGAAGCCTATAACCAGGCTTTGTCCGAGCGGAGGGCAAACAGCGTCAAAAGGCTTCTCGTCGACAGGGGGGTGAATGAATCCCGCATCACCACAGTCGGCCACGGCGAGACGAGGCCTGTAGCCACGAACGAGACACCGGAGGGACGCCAGATGAACCGGCGGGTGGAGATCAGGATTAATCCCGATGCCCCGAAAGGATAGTGAATACCCATTCCGGGCGGAAACCCGTCCCCTGAAATCGGGGCATGTTCAGCTGAAGCGCTCAGCCTCCAGTTTGGAACAGGCCCCGATCCAGAGTTCCGCCTGCAGTAAAGTTGTTGATGACCGTAAGCCGGATCGCCAGTATGACGGTCAGCGCCGTTCCGGTGAAGATTGCGATCATGATGGCGATTTGGTACTTGATCGCTGTCATGGGGTTTCCTCCTCCCAGTATCACGCCTGTCATCATACCAGGCAGGGAGACCAGGCCGATGGTGGAAATGGTGGCCACCGTCGGCGCCAGTGCAGCCTGGCAGGCATCGCGGATAAACGGGGCAACGGCCTCTTTCATACTCGCCCCCTGGGCCAGCGATAGCTGGTGGACTTTTTCCCCTTTTTTCAGAGAGCCATAAAAAGTTCGAATGCCGATGATGTCAGCCCGGAGGCAGTTACCCAGAATCATCCCTGCTATCGGTATCACATACTGCGCATCAAGAGCTGTTTGACCCTGCAGCACAAGGAACACGAAAAACAGCAAAGGCACAGCTGTCCCTGTCAAAAGAGCCAGAAACAGTCCTCCTGCAAGCCTCCTCAAACGCAGATCGCTCCCCCGGACTATGGAAATGTCGGCCACGGCGATCATCACTAAAACCCAGGTCCCCGTGACCAGCGGGTTGTTGAGGTCGAAAATAAACTGCAGATAGAAACCGACAAACATCAGTTGAAGAGTCATCCGCGCCACGGCCGTCAACGACCTGCCCAGCATCGGCACCCGCTGCCACAGAATGATTCCCAGGGGAACGGCCAGGAGAAGATACATCAGCGCCAGGCGCCACGGACTGATATCGATAATGCTCATGCCTGATGGCCTCCTTCCATGGTCAGGCGAGCTCCACGGTATTGTCGGAAAAACCCGTCCAGTCCCGATCGTGTGAAACGGAAAGAATAGTAAGATTTTGACTTTCTTTTAAAAAATCGATGACTGCATGCTTCGCAGTCTGATCCAGGGCCGAGGAAGCCTCGTCCAGCAGAAGGATAGCGCGGTCCAGAAGCAGTGCGGAGATTAACGCGATACGCTGTCTTTCACCCCCGGAAAGGTCCGAAACATCCTTTTCGGTAATCGCCGCAGGTAATTCAAGGCGGTCCAGGAGCTCAGGGATACGCGCCAGGTTTTGCCGCAAATGCCGGTTGTTTTTGAAGGCAAATGGGGATTTCAAGACATCGTGGACCTTGCCGGCACCCATTTCGGGCTCCTGGGCCACGTAAGCGATTCGGGTCCGCAACTCCCACACGGAGCGGCTGGTCAGTTTTTTGCCGAAAATCCGGATTGTGCCGGCCTCCGGAATCACGAAACCAAGCAGGGT
>CAYXDR010000097.1:0-9270 GCA_964463515.1 uncultured Desulfobacteraceae bacterium
TGCCGGCAGGCCTTCTGGTAGTTTCTGACCCTGTCCATCGAACCGGAAAACACCAGCCCGGAAATGAAGTCGATCCGTGAAAGATCCTTAAGTATGGCCGTCCGTATATTGCTACGTTTGAGCAGATTGTCGGCCTTTGCAACAAAGCCGGGGTCGTTGTGAAGAAGGATCCGTTTTTGAGTTTTATGGGCGATTTCTCCATAGTGCGCGGCGAGACCTCGGTTGCTGTGGTAGTAAAGGGGAGTATCTATCCAGTAGAGGAGGTCCGGCGGGGTCGTTGCAGCAGCATTTTCAAGGATTTGTAGAAGTTCAAAGGTTTCTTCGATGCTTTCTCCGGCTATCCACACGAAAAGCGGGATTTCGCCCCCTATCGCCCGCAACGCCCTGCGCATGATTTCGACCCTGGTTTCGCGGTCCAGCACATTACCCTCACCGGCCGAGGGGCCGGCCGCGAACACACCGTGAGCATGGGGAGCCACCCGGCGGATCAACCTCTCCAGTCCTTCCGTATCCAGGCCGCCGTTTTCGGTAAGGGGGGTCACCAGGTCAACGATCAGACCCCGGGGTGGTAAAGCCGTGCCCATTGACTCTGAAATCCTCTCCGCCCAGGAGATCGTGGAGATGAACGACGCCTTTTACTCGCTTCTGGGCGTCAACGATTGCCAGAAGGGTGATCGAATAAAGCTCCATGATTCCTATGGCTTCGGCTGTGCTTTGGTCTTCTGTTACAGTTCTTGGAGACAGGGTCATGACTTGTTCCACAGGCAGATCATGTACCCTGTCATGGCGGCTCAGACAGCGCCTCAGGTCTCCGTCGGTTATGATTCCGGCGAGCCTTGAATCACTATCGAGCACGAGGGTGGCCCCAAGCGTCATTTCGTTTATCGTGCAAAGCGCGTCTCTGAGAAGAGTGCCGATCCTCACGGCCGGGACTCTGTCTCCCGTCCGCATGACTTCCTTGACTTTCCGGCGAAGCCGGTCCCCCAGGCTCCCTCCAGGGTGAAATCGGCGGAAATCCTCGGGATTGAAGTGGCGCCGGCAGATGAGGGCAACGGCCAGTGCATCGCCCATGGCGAGTGCAGCAGTCGTGCTGGCGGTGGGTGCCAGGCCCATGGGGCAGGCCTCTCTTTCCACTGCCACGTCGATGACGACATCGGCCGTTTGCGCGAGCGGGGAGTCGAGGCAGCCGGTCAGGACGATGATTTTTGTGCCCATGCTTTTTATTATGGGGATGATCGCGTTTATTTCGGTGGTGCGGCCGCTGTTGGATACTGCGATTACGACATCGTCTTTAGTTACCATCCCGAGGTCTCCGTGAATCGCTTCGGCCGGGTGGAGGAAAAGCGACGGTGTTCCGGTGCTGTTGAGGGTCGCGACGATCTTACGGCCGATGAGACCTGACTTCCCCATTCCAGTCAGAATAGCCCTGCCTTTGGATGAAAAGATTATGGTAACTGCCCGCTCGAATTCCTTCCCTACTCTTTCTGCGAGATCGAGGATGGCTTGAGCCTCTATTTTTAAAACTTCCCTTGCTTTTTCCACGCTCATGGCTTTTACGGCATCGCTTTTCAAAAATATGCGGGATGTACTCACCCGCGGGTATGAATGAATAGCACGTGAGGGCGTTGCGCTCAAGACATTTTCTCAGATCCGGGCATTGCTCATTGCCATTGAGCCGTTGTCTATAGTAAAAACATGTGAGTCTTGATGGAAGAAAAATGCCAGAGGTGAATTGATGATCGAATTTTTCATTAAGGGTGGTCCGTTGATGTATCCGCTGCTGGCCTGTTCGCTGATATCACTTACTGTGATTATCGAACGTACCTTTTTCTGGATGAGGGAAGATATGCGCAGAAACAGGCGCCTGGTGGAGGAGGTGCTGGAGCTTTGCAGGAAAGGGGACTGGGAAGAAGTCCGGATCAAGGTGGCCGGCTCGCTCGATCATGTGATCCGGGTCATGGTGAGCGGCATACTGCACAGGGAATTTTCCATGACCAAGGCCATGGAGTCGGCTGCCGCCGGGGAAATCGGCAGGATGAAGCGCTACCTCGGCGTGCTCGATACGATGATCACCGTGGCACCGCTTCTTGGGATTCTCGGCACCGTAATTGGCATCATAACCTCGTTTGAAATGCTTGGAAGCACAGGAATCGACCATCCCGAGGCTGTAACCGGAGGCATAGCACAGGCCCTGATAACGACGGCGGCCGGCCTGTCCATTGCGATACTTTCTGTGCTGCCGTTCAATTATTTCAACAGCCGGGTGGACAGCGCTGTAAACGACATAGAAGTATATGCCACCAGCCTGGAAATCGTTTACGGAAAATTGCTCCAGGCCGAGGATGATACAGCGGGGGATCAGCCATGAAGGTCCCACGGAGCCCCGCCAGGCGAGCACGTATCGAGATGTTGCCCCTCATCGACATCGTTTTTCTCCTGCTGGTGTTTTTCATATATGCTATGCTGTCCATGGCGGTTCATAAAGGACTTCCCGTGGTTTTGCCCTCTTCGGAGACGGCCGGGCTTGATAAACGGCTTCTGGTTTCCGTGACCGCAAGGGCCGACGGCACCCTTTATGTGGACGGAGAGCCAGTGGACCTGGAAAGCCTTTCCGAACACCTACGGGTGCTTTCACGGGAAAGCGACGAAAAAGGGGCGTTGCTTTTCGCCGACAGAAATCTCAGGTACCAGGAACTGTTTCGGGTACTGGATCAGATTAAACTAGGCGGTTTCACGAACATTTCCCTGCAGGCGGAGGGTGACTGATTCCGGTGAGACGGTTATTCCTGGCCGCGGTTACCGCCGTGGGAATTCATGCCCTGCTGTTGGCCATGAAGCCGTCGTGGCAGGGGAAAATGCCGGAAGGCCGGATTAATGAACCCCTGTCGATTGAACTGCAGATGCTGCCTCCCCCCGAGTCGAGAGAAAAGGTCCCTGAACCGATTGATATCCCGGCTGAGCTTCCGAAAGAGGAGAGCCCGGATTACGCCCCTGCAGATGAACATCTCCCTGGGCCATTGCCCGAACCGGCACCTGTCCTCGAACCTGAACCGGAGGCTGAACCTAAGCCGGCACCTGTCCTCGAACCTGAACCGGAAAGCGTTCCGGTGCCGCCGCGGGAGCCTGTACGTGTTCCTGATGCTGAACCATCACCGGAGCCCAAAAACCGCGTTCAGTCGGATAAAATTCCGGAAAAACCGGTAAAGTCTGCCCCTGAACCAGTCGAAAAGCCGGAGAATAATGACGTTCAGACCTCTGGCCCTTCCGAAAGTCGAAAAAGCGAAGAACCGGCCGGAAGCCCTTCTGCACAAACCCGGCAGCCTGCCTCGCCCCCGCCGCCGGCTCCGTTGATAAAAGAGGCCAGGCCCGAATATTTGAAAAACGATCCTCCTGAATACCCGCGCCTGGCCAGGCGAAGGGGCTATTCGGGAACGGCGGTTATAGAGGTGCTCGTGAGCCGTGATGGCCGCCCGGAAGAGGTTAAACTGCTTTCGTCGAGCGGACACAGGCTTCTGGACGAATCCGCCCTTTCCGCCGTGGCTGATTGGCGTTTCCAACCCGGAACAAGAAACGGAATCCCGGTTTCCATGCGCGTCAAGTTTCCAGTACGCTTCAGCCTCGAATAAAGATGCCCTGTTTTCCGCCTGCTACTTCTCGCGGTATTGTATCAAAGTGTCTACATGTATCAATTTCAATAACTGTTTTTGTGCATGGTCCAACGAATGTAATTTTTCGAATGGGACTGAAAAGACCGGGAGGGGATGGTTTGACAGGGCCGGGAGGGGATGGGGATCGGTGGTCTGATATTTGCTTGGAAAAAGTCTAGGAATCATTTTTATTTTCAGTTTGATCAATCTAAAAGCAGGGAGGAGATTTTATGAAAAGGAATCTATTCTTCGCGGTTTGGGTATTGATCCTGGCTCTTGCGCTGGCATTGCCAGCCTCTTCGGCGTTTGCAGCAGGCAAGGCGCTCAAGTGGAGGATGACATCCACCTGGCCACCGTCCATCAGTTTGATAGAAGCCGATTACGCTTTTGTAAAGGCTGCCAATCAAATCTGCAAGGGCAGGCTGGAGATCAAGTTTTTCACGGGCGGCACCCTGATGCCTTCTTTCGAGGTGTTTGATGCGGTGAGCAGAGGTACCATAGAGGCCGCTGGTGACTGGCCCAATTATTGGGCTGGCAAAGATCCTGTTTTTGATACGTTGGGGTCTTATCCAATGGGACTCACACCGGTTGATTATTTGATCTGGTATTACAACGGCGGGGGCAGGGAGATTTATGAAGAGGCTTATGGAAAATTTGATATGATGTATCTCATGACCGGCGTGACTCCGATGGAATGCGGGATCCGCAGCAACAAGCCGATCAAATCTCTGGAAGACCTCAAAGGCATGAAGATCCGGATGTCCGGAAAAACCCAAGGCAAGCTCCTCCAGGACTTGGGGGCCGCACAGGTGGCGATGGCAGGTCAGGAGATCTATCAGGCACTGGAAAAAGGAGTCATCGATGGAGCTGAATTCTGCAGTCCATCCGCGGACTGGGGCATGGGTTTCGGCGAGGTGACCAAATACTGGGCGGTGCCGGGTTGGCACCAGCCTGCATCGGTTATGGGCGTTATGATAAACAAGAAGGTATGGGACAGCCTGGATAAAGACCTCCAGGAAGACCTTCGTTACGCGGCAAAGGCTGCAACTATGGAGTTTTTCTGTAAACAGTATTTTGACACAATCGAATTTACTCAAAAGTTTATAGACAAAGGAATAGAAATAAACAGGTACGAAGATGAAGTTTTAGATAGAATTTTAAAAATGACCAATAAACATACTGAAAATACGGCTAAAGATAATCCGCTGTTTAAAAAATCGATGAAGTCTCAAATGAAATTCAAAAAAGATTTTGCTAGATGGCGGAATATGGAAAGCCCATTCAATTTTGGTTTTAATCCAGAAGCCTATCCTGACCTTGACTGATTGGCTGATATTCTGAATAGTTTAAAATTCCGGCCTGTGCTCATCCGTTGAGATGTGCACCGGCCGGCGAATAATTGTCCCGCGGTTGAGCGTGCTAAATCCGAAATGAGCGTGCGACGGGGGGTGCCTATGTTTTTCCCTAAGCTGGCGAGATTTTGTGACTTCATCAATGAATGGACGGGGAGGATCTTCAGTTGGGTCATCGTTTTTCTGGTTTTGCTCACGGTCATGGAGGTGGTTTTGCGCCGAGCACTGGGAGCACCGACTATATGGAGCTTCGAGGTTCTTAAACAACTCTACGGCTTTCATTTTATGATAGTGGCAGGTTACGGCCTACTGCACGGGTCGCATGTATCGGTGGATATATTCACCGTATTGCTTTCTGAAAAGAAACAGGCTTTTTTGGATTTAATAAGTTATGCATTATTCTTTTTCCCCTTCGCATTCATATGTATATGGCAAGGGTATTCCTTCGCAAGCCGTTCCTGGGCAATGAAAGAAACCAGCTGGAGCGTGTTTTCCCCGCCGTTG
Source organism: uncultured Desulfobacteraceae bacterium (assembly GCA_964463515.1). GTDB lineage: Bacteria > Desulfobacterota > DSM-4660 > Desulfatiglandales > Desulfatiglandaceae > CAYXDR01. Next base: position 5,504 of record CAYXDR010000097.1, read on the forward strand.
TATCCGATCAAGACCGTTGTACTCGTTTGTTTTTCGCTTCTTTTGATCCAGGGAATTTCTGAAGTGATTAAAAAAATATATATAATCAAAGGGGAGGCGCTATGATAGACCTGAGTCCCGAAATGCTAACGATCTTGATGTTTGTTGGTCTTTTGATCGGCCTGTTCATGGGACATCCCCTGGCGTTCGTGCTCGGCGGTTTGGCTGTGATATTCGGGTATATCGGGTGGGGTCCCTCTGTTTATTATATGTTTATGAACAGGATTTGGGGGACGATGGACAATTATGTCCTCCTTGCTATTCCGTTGTTTATTTTCATGGCCCAGCTTCTGGATCAATCGGGTGTCACCGTGGGCTTGTTCAATTCACTGCGGTACATGCTGGGACAGACAAAGGGCGGCATCGCGATCGCCGTTATAGCTGTGTCCACGGTTTTCGGCGCCTGTACCGGAATTATAGGCGCTTCTGTGGTCACCATGGGGCTTTTGGCGATCCCGATGATGAGAAGTTACGGCTATGACAACAGATTATCCTATGGCTCCATATGTGCCGGAGGTACACTGGGTATTTTGATTCCTCCCAGCATCATGCTTGTGGTTATGGCTAGCGAAGCGACTCTCTCGGTCGGAAAGCTGTTCGCCGGAGCGGTGATTCCCGGCATTATTTTGGCCGGGCTTTATATGCTTTATGTCGGGATCAAATGTTTTATGAAACCCGAATTGGGCCCTCCTGTGACCAGGGAGGAAAGAGCCCAGATAACCAGCATGCAGCTTTTCTTTATGATTCTTAAATCGCTGGTGCCTCCGATGGTTTTGATTCTTGGGGTCCTGGGTTCGATTTTTTTCGGCGTTGCAACTCCGACGGAAGCATCTGGAGTGGGTGCCTTCCTCGCCTTCATCATGGTGGTAGCCTATGGCAGATTTTCGTGGCGGGGGTTGTACCAGGCTGTCATCCAGACGGCCAAGACCAACACAATGGTTCTGATGATACTGTGCGGTGCCACCTGCTTTACAGGCGTTTTTCTCGGCGTGGGCGGCGGAGATGTGGTCACGGATTTTGTGATAGGCCTCGGTTTGGGTAAATGGGGAACTTTCTGGGTGATGATGGCCGTTGTTTTCATCCTGGGAATGTTCATAGATTGGATCGGGATAGTCCTTATTTGCTTTCCTCTATTCCTTCCGATCTCCGAGGAATTCGGCTTCGATCAAATATGGTTCGTAATAATGATAGCGGTTAATCTGCAGGCGTCCTTTCTAACCCCTCCCTTTGGGTATGCGCTTTTTTATATCAAGGGGGTCGATCCTACCGGGATCAATATCCGGGATGTCTATAAGGGGATAGTTCCATTCGTAATGCTCATGGTATTAGGACTGTTGATTTGTGCAATATTTCCCCAGGTAGTTATGTGGCTTCCAAGCTTGATAGTTGAATAAATTAATAATATCCTTTATTTTTATTTATATAATAATTTAATTATTTCTATTAATTTTCGATCTCTCCACTGGGCCAGATCGGCCGGGTCTCGCCCTTGGATTTCCTTTTCGACGCCTTCGGAAAGGATTTCCCTGGATTGGGACGGAAATTTCGCCCAGACCGCCATGTCGCTCAGCCACGTTTCGAAGGCCGGTCCGAGATGGTCTATGAAGTGCCCTATTCCTCCTTCACCGCCTCCGAGGTGGTAGGTCAGGTGAGGACCCATTAAAGCCCATCTGAGACCGGGGCCGGCTCGAAGTGCCTTGTCGACTTCCCCTACATCAGCAACTCCCTTCAGGACGATGTCGACGGCTTCCCTCCACAATGCAGCTGACAGCCTGTTGGCGATGTGGCCTGGCACCTCCTTTTTCAACACGACCGGTATTTTCCCTGCGGCTTCGAAGAAAGTCTTTACATGCAGAAGAATATTTTTGTCGGTTTGCTCTCCGGGCACGAGCTCTACCAGCGGAACCAGATGAGGAGGGTTGAAGGGATGGGCTATCAGGCAACGCTCCGGGCGTCGTGTGACCTTCTGTATTTCGCTTACGAGAAGGCCCGAAGAACTGCTCAGGATAACAGTTTCAGGTCGGGATCGAGCATCTGCGATTTTAAACACCTGATGTTTGGCAGCGTAATTTTCAGCCACCGACTCCTGGATCAGGTCAACATCATTGGCTGCATCTTCGAGGCTGTCGGTGATGTCCAAATTTGAAACGGCAATTTTGCGCTTCTCATGGGAGATGAGACCCCCGTCATTCAGTCCTTCTATGAAACCTATGGTTCTTTCCAGGCCGGCTTTGCGGCAACGATCGTCAAGGTCATACATTTTAACCTTCATGCCGATGGTGGAATAGAAGGCGGCCCAACTGGAGCCTATCACTCCAGTTCCAAGGATTCCAACAGTTTTAAAATCAGCAACCATGATTCGCTCCTGAAGAATTTTTTTTAATAAGTCAACACCATGCCCCCGTCGAAAAGGAGATCTCCTCCTACGAGATATTTGGCGAAACGGGAAAAGCCGAAAACAAAGAGATTCGCTGCTTCTATGGGAGACATCATCTCCTTTATCCGCGAGCGGCCCATCATGATATCGGTTACAACCTCCTGTTCAGATATCCCGCGTTGCCTGGCCTGTGCGGGAATTTGCCCAAGGGCCAATGCGGTTTTTACGAAACCTGTGCTGACGGTGAAAGAGCGAATCATACCTTCGCCTTCGGCTGAGATGGATTGCGCCAGAGCTCTTAGCCCGAATTTGGTGATATTGTAAACGGGCTTATTCTCCGTGCATATATGTGCGTGAATGGAAGCCATGTTAGCGATGACGCCGGTTTCATTGGAGCTTTTTTTCATGTGGGGGATAACCAGGCGGGAAAGAAAAAACGGTGCTCTGAGCATCAGCCGCTGCATGAGGTCGTATTTATCCATAGGAAAACTTTCTATTGGATCGATATGTTGAATGCCAGCGATATTGGCCAGAAATTTTATTTGACCCAGCTTCGATGCCTCAGACACCATGTCTTCCACCTCTCCGTCGTCTGTCAAATCCGCGTGCAGGAATATCATCCCCCCGCCTAATTCCTCAGCCATTTTTCGGGTTTTTTCCGCTTCTTCGTTGTTCACATCCACTCCGACGGTGGTGATATTGTTAGCCGCCAGTGCGACAGCGACGGCCCTGCCGATACCGGTTGCGCACCCAGTGACTATGGCCACATTTTCAGGGCTGAAACTATTGTCTTCCAAGACCAAGATCTGTTCTCTCTTTATCTTCGGTTCGTTTAAATCCATGGTCTTTTCTCCTTTTTACACTATGAAGGTTTCTCTAATCTTTGGGCTCGCTTTGAGTCTTTCCTGTTATTACAGCCTGCCCGGGCCGGGGGAACTGGCCGGGTTTCGGTTTCAGAAAGAAAACTAATTGCAATAATATGAGCAAAACCCACGCCAATTGGTTGTTCCTGGCTCCTTGACCTTCAAAAACAGTTGATAACATTTTTGATCTTGATAGCACCCCGATTAAAACGCGACAGCCGGGTAAAGGCGGCGGGTGGTGTTGCGGCAAGCCTGAGTCATTTATTGCAATGTCCATTAATGGTTTGTTGTAGTAATAGTAATCGATGAAGTCCGGTATATTTTGATGGACGATTACGGCAACGATTACGACAACCGTTCGGCTCTGCCTCACTGACAACGATTCTGAAGTACCCAATGGCATTAGGTGAGCAGAAACAGCACTTTACTAAAAACAACCGACGCCGATTGCTGTTCGGCAGTCGCGTAGAGGCGGAGCCCAGGGCCCC
>CAYXDR010000098.1:0-9240 GCA_964463515.1 uncultured Desulfobacteraceae bacterium
GGTATTTCCCTGCCGCTTCCCTCCATACGGACCCTGGAGGCAATGTCGGTGACATCCGAGATATCTACGGGATTCGTGCGGGTCCAGAATCTTTGGATCGGGAGACCGGCGGTATAAAGATGGTGAAACTCTATGCCGAGGCTTCGCAGTGTATAAGCGATTTTCTGAATCTCTTCAGGGCTGTCGTTTATTCCATGGAGAAGCGGAGTGTTGTTGTAAACGGTTATGCCGTGTCTGCGGAGTCTGGAGGCAAGAAGTCCATGGTTCGAAGTGATTTCGCCGGCGTGCAGGAATTGAGTCTCGATTTCCAGTCGCAGCGGCCTGGCGGGGTCCAGGCGGTTCAGGCCGGCGAGACGGGATATCACCGCGTCGCTGTAGATGCCGGGTTCGTAGTTGAACTTGACGCTCCGGAGGCGAACCGAGCTTACATGTGGTATGCCCTGCATTTTTTCTATCAGGAAGTCCACCTCGTGCAGCCTGTCCACGGCGTCGGCCTCTGAAGTTATCTGGACATCGGTTATCCTGTCGTCAGTGCGGATATAGTCCAGTTCAGGCTCACCGGCGGCAGCGTCGATTTCCACCCTTGTTTCGTGTGGCCGTGCCAGGTTAAGGGAGCCTACCTGCACGGCTGAACATCCTATTTTCTGGCTCTTGAGCGCTTCTTCCCGGAAGCGTGCCAGTGCATCCATGTCTGTGGAGCTTTCCTTGGCCTTCCTTGCAGGTCTTTTTCCGGCGAAGCAGGCTTCGTCCCCGATCTCGGCCATGAACCTGGCATCGAGCGTGCCTTCGTCGTTTTGTCTTACTACGCTTTGTTCATGAACCTTTTCCGCGAAATTTTTAAAAAAACCAGGGGTATAGGGAGTTCTTAGCCAGATGAAGCTATCATCGGATTGATCCGGTTCCACGGCCCAGCCGCTGGAAAACCAGTCCATTTTTCCTATGGGCGTTGCCGTGCAGATCCTGGGGATGACACGATCGGAGAGGTGGGCGCGCAGATGCCCTGCAACATCCAGCCCTTTTGAAATGGGAGCCCAGTAGACGCTGTTTCCCTGTATGGGGCTGCATGGTATGTATATGTAATGGAGTTCGGCTCCCGCCCCCCGCAGAAGGCTGAATAGCCGCACCAGTTCCGGACCCTGATCGTTGCAGTCCTTAAGAAACGGTGTCTGGACATAGACGGGGATGCCGTTAGAGACTAGCTCGGTGATGATTTCCAGCGCCTGTATGGATATCTCGTCGGGGTGAATGAAATGCGTGGCCAGCTCGATGCGTTTTCCCATCATCCCGAGCTCCAGGCTTTTCATCTTGAGATATTCGAGCCAAAACCGGTCTTTTTCATAGAATAAATGCGGGTAATAGGAAACGCATCTGGTTGCAAGGCGCAGAGTCTGAACATGGGGTACTTCTTTCAGGCCGTCGATAGCGGTCATCATGTTCTTTTTTGAAAGAAAAGGGTCTCCGCCGGTTATGACGATCTCTTTTATGGTGGGTGTGTTCCGGACGTATTCGACGGCCCGGAGAACATCTTCAACGGTCGGATTGGGTTGATTGCGCAGATCCTTGTGTTTCCTGAAACAAAACCGGCAGTACACAGGGCAGCTCATGTTGAGCAGGAAAATTACGCGGTTTTTGTACATCTGCTCCAGGAGCCCGTCATGAAACTGGCCTATCCAGGTGTTTACCTGACCCACCGGATCCAGCTCCTGGATAAAAGGCGCGTATTGGTATCCAACTGCTCCGGAGACGCGCATCTGGCGCAGGGCGTGCATCGAAAGCCTTACCGGGTAGGTGTCTATGACTTCCTGAAGCGTGTCCCGCTCGCTTTCCGGAACCGTGATGTTTGTCAGGTTTTCGAACTGAGCTACATCCTTGATGGATATAAATCTGTCTCCCGGCATCATCAGTTCCAAGAGGGAAATGGACAGAAGGGATGGAATTTCGACATTGTTGATCTCTACAGAGGCATTTTCGCCACCGTTTATCCGGCTCAGCCTCCTGGTCAGTTCAGCGAAAAATCCATGGACGTCATTTTCAAAGCTTGATGCGGCAAGCAGCCGGGCCAGCCGGATTTCTCCGCTGCCTTCACCAACCATATCCACAAAGCTTTTTCCAGTTAAATGAGGTTGTGTATAATGTTCAAGAAATTCAACTGTTTTGTTGTACAAGCTGGAAAGGGAAACTTCGGTTTGCTGACGGGAGTTCGAAAACTCGATTTGAAAAACGGTGTCGCCTGAATCCACGAGATGCTCCTTTCCCGGCGGCCTAGCCTTCCGCCGTGAACGGTTCCCCGGAAATCCCGGGGGGCACACCGGCTGCCTTCAATAAACCGGCGGCAATACCGATGGCGGGATTTCCGCTGCACTGTTTAACCTCCAAAGAAAAAGCCCCCTGCGGAGACCGCAGGAGGCTTGAAGGTCTCGGTCGGGTTAAACGACTGTAACGTTGACTGCTGCGGGGCCTTTTTTGCCCTGCTCCAGGTCAAAGGTAACGCGATCACCTTCATTAAGGGTCTTGAATCCAACTGCATTGATGCCGGAATGGTGGACAAATACATCCGGACCGTTTTCCTGCTCGATGAAGCCGAAGCCTTTTTGCTCGTTGAACCACTTCACTATACCATCTGCCATGATGACGACCTCCTTTCCTAAAGTTCCCATGGTCCCAAACTTAAGGTCGCCACGAATGACAATGGAAATACCTCCGGTAAGGAAACCAGCCTCCCTCATTTGCGAGGCCTTGGATGATTAGAAGCATTGTAATGAAAATTTTGTTGAAGTCAAGGGTTTCGAAGGTGATCATTCTAAAAAATTTTTGGGTGGCGCCGTGATGTTGACATGTACAAAATATCAGTATAAGTTAATATTTATTATAACCCAAGAAATGCACATACAAGAGCTGGGAGCGGCTTTGCTGAGGACCATGGAGATTCAACAATGAATTTAGGTTTGCTGATCCGGAAACACCGGAAAGAAAAAAAACTCACCCTTCGGGCTGTGGCGGAAAAAGCCGGAATATCGGAGGGTTTTTTGAGCCAGGTCGAAAACAGCGTCAATTCTCCCTCCGTGGATACGCTCATAAATATCTGTAATGCCCTGGGGGTTAACGCCGGTGATTTGCTCAATGAAATAAATAAACACGAACAACTGGTGTATATCCCGCGATCCGAATGGGAGGAGGTTGATTTACCCCATACCGGTTTTGCAACCAGGCGTTTTTTTTCTCCTGAGGACAGGCAGGGGTTGGACAGCGCGGTCCTTCACATGGATACAGGTGCTTCGATTCCGGTGCGGAAAAATGTGAAAAACGGCCAGGAAATCCTTTGCGTCCTGGACGGAGCCGTGGAACTGGTTCACGCAGACAGAACAATACACATGAGGGCCGGTGACGCGGTCCACTATTTCGCCAATCCCAACCGGCAGGTTATAACCAACAAGGACAAACGCCCGGCAGTGGTATTATGGGCCGGCACATTATAGTCTGAAGGTTTTATGGAATACGAGTTTTCACAGGACCTTTATTTCCGTTGGTTTTCCCGGCCCCCTGCTTAGATGATCCCGGAGATTGGACGCGGCCCCGAGGGCTGTGACCACTCCCTTCTCCAGGCCGGCCGAGAGGATTTTTCCGAATTCCCTGAAGCGGCTTCCTTTCGTGGAAAGAACTTCATCCCGCATTTTCTGCCTCAGCGTTTCATCATCCCCGGTCAGGTGCCTGACAAGGCTTGCAAAGCCTTTCGCGTCCGGGAGCATGTGAGCGTCTATATCGCCTATCGCTCCTATGATGCTTTTGGTAAGCTCCCTTTCGTTCAGCTCCAGATTTTGAAGGTAGTCCGCCGCCTCGTCATATACTTGAAGTGTCCGGTCGGCCTGGGGGTCCCGGTAGGAGACGAAAGTAAGGATTCCGCTGAAACGGTCCAGTGCACAGAAAGCACCGTATGCCCCTCCCTGGACGCGTATCCGGTCCCAAAGCCATGAATTCCTGAGATACCTGGTGATTACAATAGAAGATCCGTCGAATTCATATCCTGAGGCGAACAGGTCCAGCGCCTTTCCAACGTAATTGACCTGGCTAGGAATTGTCAGGGCCTCGAAGGGTTCCATGCGGGACCGATTCCATTCGGGGCGCTCTGCGTGATATTCAGGCACGGAGGCAACAAGGGGTGCTAAGGCGTTCGGGGTTTCCCCAAGGCTGCCTGCGGTGACATTGATAATGGCAGCGCGGCGGTTGATCAATGCCCGGCGGATATCCTCGAGGCTTTTCAACACGGAAGGCCAGTCCTGTTTGACTCGTTCGACAAGTTCCCTGAGAAAAAAGAGCTGGCTCACTCCTCCCATCTGCTCCGCTGCGTAGCCTGCCTCGTTGAAATGCGCCCTCATGCGGGTGCTGACCACCTGGTGGCCTCCGGGAACAAGGCCTTCTTCAAGCCGCGCCTTCTCTTCGAGCAGCATCTGCATGAACCTTCCCTGGTTGTCCAGTTCCGTCCGGAGCAGCACATCGCGCAGAAGTTCCATCAGCTCAGGCAGGCGGCTTTCAACGGCCTTGGTGCGCAGAAAGAGCCAGCCCGCAAATCTCCGGGAGTCCCGATGAGAGGCGGTCAGCGTATGGGGAGACATCCCGCCGGTGATTCTGCTGATGCGGCGTCCCAGGGTGGCGAAATCCTCCTTGTCTGTGCCCATTTCAACCAGGCACCGTCCGAAAAGCGGGACAAAAGGGATTAGGTGTTCGGGCAAAACGTGCAGATCGAAGCCGATATCCAGGTAAAGGATTCCGCTTGTGAAAATTTCGTGGTACAGGGCGGGGACTCCTTCGATCGACAGGCTCTCGCACGGGATTTCCTTGTTTCGCCGTTCAAGGTCGTTTCTTTTGAGCACGGGGATGGATGCCAGGGCCTCGGGCGAATCGGGTGTCTGCTGCGCTCTTTCAAGTTCAGCCGCGGCCGTGGCGATTTCCTCCATCTGTTTTTGATCCATCCTTTTGCGGGCCTGGGCGAGTCTTTCTTTTTCGGCGGCCTCCTCCTCCGCCCCGAGGTTCGGATCCGGCGTCAGAAAGAGTGTTGTCCGGTGACGGTTTTTTAGAAACATTGTGTTTATCATATCTTCAAAAAACCCGGGCTTTGCAGCTGAGTCCTTGATTTTTTCCAGGGGCCCTTCGAAGGCCAGAAGCGCAGTGGGGTCTCCTCCGTAGAGCCAGGTGGTGAGAGAGCGGAGCATAAGCACCAGCCCGCGTGGAAACCTTCCCGGGTTGTTTTCACGCAACCTGAATTCAAGGGTGTTCAGTGCGGCTTCTATTGTTTCCTGGTCGATTCCCTCCTGCACGATCCTTGTGAGAGTTTCGACTATGAGACGTTCCACATCTTCGAGTTTTTCCAACCCCACGCCCTTGAGGCCCGCTGAAAAGTAGCCCTGCCTGAGCTCGGCCCCGAGGCCTTCACCGGCCAGGTCCTCGCCCAGCCCTGAGTCGATCAAGGCCTTTCTGAGGGGGGAGCCCGGCATTCCCAGAAGGATGTATTCGAGAACGTGCATGGAAAAATTGGTGTCGACGTCGGTGTTTTCAGCCATCATCCAGTTTACGGTTACCATGCCCTTGGCGGCGGAGGGATCGTCTTGTCCTGCGGAAAAGGAGCGGGTAAGGCGCCTTGGCTCGGAAAACCGGGGCTGGGGCGGGATGGCGGAATCCACGGCGATCCGCTCGAATTGGCGTAGATATTCATCCAGCACGGCGAGCCTGCGCTCCGGGGGGTCGTCTCCGCAGAAATAAAAGCGCGCGTTTGACGGATGGTAGAAACGGGAGTGAAACGAAGAAAACCGCTCGAATGTGAGCTCCGGGATCACTTTCGGGTTTCCGCCCGAATCGAGGCCGTAGGGAGTGTCAGGGAAAAGAGATTGAAGGGAGTATTCGGCAAGCAAGTGATCCGGCGAGGAATAGGCTCCCTTCATTTCGTTAAAGACCACGCCTTTGAAGGAAAGATTTCCCTCCGGGTCGAGTTCGTAATGCCAGCCCTCCTGCATGAATATTTCCGGGGTGAGCCTCGGGTAAAACACTGCGTCCAGGTAGACATCCACCAGGTTGTAGAAATCCTCCACATGCTGGCTTGCCACCGGGTAGCAGGTCCTGTCCGGGTATGTGAAGGCGTTCAGAAAAGTTTGAAGCGAGCCCTTGAGCAGCTCCACGAAGGGTTCCTTGACCGGGTATTTGCGCGACCCGCAAAGCACGGAGTGCTCGAGAATATGGGCAATCCCGGTGGAATCCGCAGGCGGGGTGCGGAATGTCACTCCGAATACCTTGTTTTCGTCCTCGTTTACGATGGAGAGAAGTTCGGCCCCGGTTTTTTCATGGACATAGAGAAATGCCCGTGCCGCGAGTTCCTGGATTTTCTTTTCCCATTTCAGTTCAAAGCCATGTTCAGGCATGTGAGTCTCCTTCCCGGTTTAAATGCGTGTCTGACCGAGGTAATACAGCACGAAGGCGTGAGCGTCAAGCCCGCTGAAGTTATGCAAGGTTGCGGAAAATAAGGATCGCGCCCAGAATAAGCAGAAACCCGTGCACATAACGTTCAAACACGCCGGGACGAAGTGAGCGGTTCAGCCTTCCTCCCAGGTGGATTGCAAGAAGCACGGCAGGAAGAGCAAAGCCGAACAGCTTGAATACGTAGCAGTTCCAGAGGCCCGAGATCCCGTGGCCCACCATGATGAAAAACCCGGTGGGAAGAAAATAGCTGTGCATGGTGGCCCTGAACTGTTGCGGGGGCCAGCGTTTCATGGCGCCGTACATTGCTATCAGCAGGCCGTTGACATTGTAGGCCCCTCCGAGGATGCCCGCGATGAAACCGCAGATAAAGGTGACGATTCTCCTCTCCCCCATTGGGGCGAGCGCCGGTTTAAGGAGTCCAAATGCACCGTAACCGGCGATTACCAACCCCAGGAGGGTTTTCATGAATGTTTCCGACACCCCTTTAAGCATCAAAAGCCCGACAGGGATCCCCAGCAGGGAGGAAACGATAAGTGGAAGAACCGTTTTAAAATCGATGGAGGTTCGGTTCCTGTAAACAATGGAGATGGATATCACGCAGGCGACAAGCGCCACAACCGGTGTGGCGGTTTTTACACCCAGCGCAATGGCCAGAAGGGGCATCGCGATCACGGCATCGCCGAAACCAATGGTCGAGCGCGTGAAAGTCGAGATAAACAGCACTATCGTGGTAGTGGCATAGAGTTCAATAGGAGCCATCGCGGTTGATTCACTTGTTGATGAAGCCGTAAAAAGTACAATCACCGGCTTATCGGGGTCGGGGTCGGAATCGGTATCGGGGTCGAAAAGGCTGCCGATCAACGTCCGATCCCGATCCCGATAGCGACCCCGACCCCGACCCCGAGGGACATCGTTATTTTGACTTTTTACGACTTCATCATTTGTTTATTATAAGATGAATTTTGCTGGACTCTTTAGAGCGTAAACGGGTGGTAAAGTCAAGGATGATGAGCTCGAAAAAAGGCCCCAAGCCGTCATTTCCCGACACAAGAAGATGTCGGGAAATCCATAAGTCGTTGGAATGACTGAACCCCGGGAAACCTAGGGATAAGCCGCCTGTCACCCGGCATCAATACCTGTAAGGCGGGATATAACTGCTGCCGCAGTTGTAAGTCAAGTTTTCCTGAGCATACCTGGAGGGGACATAGAAGGTGTCCATTTGCCACCCTGAATAGATTTCCCCTTCTGAAGAATAAAAGGCACCGATCACCAGGTTCTGACCGCTAAAGTTGATTTTTCCTTCGGAAAAAATCGTGCCGAACCAATCACTTTGCCAGCCCGTTGAAAAATCCCCCAGTGTTTCGAGAAACACCCCTGCCGCGTGTTCCTTAACGTTTTCGTTGATTTTTTTCCAGGCATCTTCGGCTGGAGTTTTGACATGGATGTCGAGCTGACTTCCGAATTTAACGTCTCCGGTAACGAATATATTTATGTCTCCCCCTGAAAGATCAAGATAGAGAGATGTTTTCCAGCCCGGCAATATAGCGTTGAAAAAGTAGTCCCCGCTGCTAAGGTAGACCTTGTTTTTGTCATCTAGTTTGAGTTTGTTGTATGAGCCGGGATCTATGGTGACGTCCTGATGCCAGGGGACGGTAATATCCGGCCCGCCTGCAGTAAATTCGGTATGTTCCGGCACGCAGGTCTCTGGGCATGTTTGAGGCTTGACAGGGGGCTTCGGGGTTTCAGGATTCGGATCCGGGTGGTTTTCCTTTATATCCCCCATGATTTTGCATTTCCAGCCAACCGTTATTTTTCCCCCTGCAACCGCATCTCCTTCTATGACGCTTTTGTCGGCCAGGGAAATGTCGCCTTTTGCCGTCACATTTCCTTCGACGGTCCCCTGGGTGGTCAACTTAACGTTTCCCGCTGAATGGATGCTTCCTTCCACTACCGTTTTATGGCCCAAAATGACGTTTCCTTCGGCATATATATTCCCGAGCACCCTGCTTTTGCTCGATTCGAGAGTCACTATTCCGCCTGCATGAACATCGCCTTCTACTAAGGTCTTATCTCCTAGTTTTATATCCTCCCCTGCATATACAGTACCCAGCACTCTGCTGTTGCTGGATTCGAGAGTCACGGTTCCGCCAGTGTGAACATCCCCTTCTACGTCGGTATTACTGCCCAAAGTGATGTTTTCCTCTGCAAATACACTGCCCCCCACCTTGCTGTTGTTAGATTCAAGCTTTACCTCTCCGCGTGCATTAACATCGCCTATTACTTCCGTAGTATGCCCTAGAGTCACATCGCCTCCTGCACATACGGATCCCCCGACCTTGCTGTTGTTGGGTAGAAGAGTTACGTCTTCCACGGCCGTTACATTTCCTGTGACCGTTGCATTGTGTCCCAGTTCTACGTTATTTCCCGCCACATCCCCTTCCACATGCCCATGCCCTCCCACTGAAAGATTTGCCTGGGAATTGGCTGTTTTCACAGGCATATCAGGCTGGTTCCCGGCCCCGCCTCCTCCACCGCTTTCCAGCAGCACCTGAAAAAAGGTAAGTGTGCGGGAAACGCTTTGAGAACCTGAAGAAGGGAAAGTGCCGGTGGACTTGTATTCTACACCGGGCAATGTGACTACTTCATCTCCATCATCAGCAATAATAGGAAATGATGAATGTCCGAATCCTTTTATGTTGACAAGATTATTACCATCTTTACTGAAATATTTATAATTTTTGCCGTTAATTGAAAACAATCCTTTGTAGTCCAGGA
>CAYXDR010000099.1:0-6106 GCA_964463515.1 uncultured Desulfobacteraceae bacterium
AACTGCCCGGTAGGCCGGGAGTTGGGCTTTTCCTCCAACCCGGGACACGGAGCGGCCCACATCCACCGCAGGCAGAATGCCCTTTTGAAAGAGCACGGGGGAGAGATATATCTGTCCGTCTGTAATGGATATGAGGTTTGTTGGAATATAGGCGGAAATATTCTGCGCCTCCGTCTCGATGATCGGCAGGGCGGAGAGAGACCCTCCTCCCAGCTCTTCTCTAAGGTGGGTTGAGCGCTCAAGCAGCCTCGAATGAACATAAAAAATGTCCCCCGGGTATGCTTCACGGCCCGGTGGCCTTCGCAGCAGCAGGGACAGTTCCCTGTAGGCGCGTGCATGCCGGGTAAGGTCGTCATATACCACCAGAACGTCCCTGCCCTGTCTCATGAAATATTCGCCTATGGTTGTTGCCGCATACGGGGTGATAAACTGGAGCCCGGCCGGGTCTTCTTCAGTCGCGACCACTACGACGGAATAGCCCATTGCCCCTCCTTTGCGTAAATCAGCGACAACTTTAGCTACGGCTGAAGACCGTTTTCCTACGGCACAATAGATGCATAAGACCCCGTATTTTTTCTGATTGAGAATCGTATCAACCGCTATCGCGGTTTTGCCGGTTTGTCGATCCCCGACAATCAACTCTCTCTGTCCGCGTCCTACCGGAATCAAGGCATCTACCACTTTAAGGCCTGTTTGCAGCGGGACGGTAACCGGCAGCCGGTCCATGATTCCAGGGGCGGGCTGTTCCACGGGGAGCCTTTTTTCAATCTTTAGACTGCCCCGTTCATCAAGGGGACGCCCCATTCCGTCGATGACACGGCCCAAGAGCGGTTCCCCTACTGGAACATCCAGGACCCTACCGGTACGTTCCGCTTCATCTCCTGCATCAATGTCTCCGCTTTCATCCAGGAGAACCACCCCGGTTTCGGTTTCAGAAACATTGAATGCCATCCCCAGGCGGGAACCCGGAAAAAGAATCAGTTCATCCGGCTTCACCCCGCGAAGGCCTTTTACGCGTACAACTCCAGGCCCTACATAGACGACGGTTCCCACTTGCCTTGTGGTCAGATCCGGGTGGTAGTCTTGAAGATTTCGGTCAAGAATTCGGGACGTGCTTCCCAAAGTTTCTTTTAATAAACTTTCATTCATTCCTTGGCTTCCTGAGTCGAGCTGGTATTCTCTCCGGTAATTTCATCGGCATTTTTATGGTTCGGTTCTTTTTTCCCGTTTTTTCTTTCTTTTATATCCCCGCCTGACCCTTCAATTTCCTGGATTTGTTTTTCAATCGCGGCATTTGCGCGATCCTCGAGGTCGGCGATATAGTTCCGTATGCTCCAAACCACTTTTTCTCCCCGAGACTTCAATTCAATTCCCATGATCAACTGTGGATCGGTTTCATACGTGACTTCGACCTCTTCGAAACCCTCTTTCCTTAGCATCTGCATGATCTTTTGACGACTGCCAGGGGAAAGTTCGAACGCGGATCTGACCCCAACCCTTTCCTCCTCTTGAATCGCTTTCAAGACGGCATGCTTCTTATCTCTTTCCAGGTGCCTGAACCTGGAAACGAAAATGTCGATTATGCGTTCTTCGAGTTCCGCTTCGGCCAGATCTTTCAATGCCCTGCGAGATACAGCATGAACCTCGCGAACCGTCATCCGCCTTAAATCCTGGAGAAAGGAATTCTTTTCTTTCTTAATTGATTCCTGCCACCGGCGTCTTGCCGCATTCACCTCTTCCCGGGCTTCATGGGTCAGTTCCTTGAGTTTACGATCGGCCTCCTCCCTGGCCCCTGAAAGGATCCGTTCCTCTTTGTTTCTGAGTTCTTCGTTTTTCTTCCGGTAGGATGCGGCTTCTTCCTGGGCCTTTTGCCTTTCATCTTCAGCCTCCTGGAGTCTGGAGCGGATTTTTTCTTCCCGCTTGTCCATAGCCTGGATGATCCGGTCGTACAGGAAATGCTTGAGAAGCGCCACCAGGATTAGAAAATTAACTATCTGAGCGGCGACAGTGAACCAGTCTATAAGCACGGTTATCCTCCTGCCTGTATAACATGATCCCAAAACGGGTTAGCGAAAATCAGGATCATGGAAATTACAAAACAATAGATCGCCGTGGATTCGATCATCGCGAGCCCCACGAACAACGTCCGCGTAATGGTGTTGGTTTCATCAGGCTGTTGTGCAATGGCCGCAAGACCCTGCGCCACTGCCCGCCCTTCGCCCAGGGCGGGTCCGATGGCACCAATACCCATCGTCAATCCTGCTGCAAATATAGAAGCCATTCCTATCACACTCACGGTGTCCATTATGTTTCCTCTCCTTTCTCTGGGTTTTCTTCAGGTTCCTTTTCCTTTTGAACCCGTGTGGCCGAGGCTATGTATACCATGGCCAGAACCGCGAAAATGTATGCCTGGATCGTTCCGGTGAGCAAACCGAACGCGTGCAGGACCACCGGGAAAATAAAAGGCGTAATTGCAAGAAGAATAGCCGCGATTTTCATCCCGCTCATGATGTTGCCGAAAAGACGAACAGCCAGTGCCAGTGTCCTCGAAAGTTCCCCGATGATGTTAAACGGGAGCATGAACGGTGTGGGGTGGATATATTGTTTGAGATAACCGGCAAGACCCCTTGACAGAATCCCGTAAACAGGAACCGCCGCAAACACGCATATCGCCAGGGCGGCCGTGGTGGAAAGGGAAGCGGTTGGAGCTACAAATCCCGGTATCACAGTCAGGATATTGGATATGAATATGAGAAGGAAAAGAGTTCCTATGAAATACAGGTAGGAACCGGCTCTTTCCTGGCTGATTTCCTCTATTTGGTCACGCATACCGCTCACCACGACCTCCAGAACATTCTGCCATCGAGGTATCTCCGGGCCCGAGGAGAGGCGACGAGTAACAAGCCACGATCCCGCCGACATCAGGATTATGACTGCCCAGGTGAAAAGAATTGTTGCGTTTATCGAGGCCCAGCCCCATTGCCAGAAAACAACCTGATCCGGACTGATATCTTTTAAATTCATTAAATCCATGGTTTGTTAACCTTTAATTTTTGTTCAATGTTCCTGGAGTTCCTTCCGTCGAGGACTCCATTGCTGCCTTCAAGGCCCCAGGTACCGTACCAGCAGGATCCTGACCGCGATGAATCCCAGCATGGAGACTGCGAGCACCTGCCATCCTCCTGCGAGGATGAGATAAAATCCAGACAACACCACTGCCAGACGCAATAAGAAGCTGACCGTGTTAAACAAGGCCGGCCTTCGGGCGGAAGGAAGTTTTTTCACCGTCCACCACAACCCCATGAAATAGAAGCAGCCCAGGGCGATTCCGGCAAGGGCTGCTGCTATGATTTCAACGATGCCGGATGTCATGAGTTCTCCCCTTGCTGAGGCCAGCGTTTAAGAAGTCTGCTCACCACCGAAGGGGAGAGGATGCAGGTCCCTGCGGTGACGATCACCATCGCACCGAATACTTCGGGAGCCACCGCCCACTTGCCTGCCTTAAGGCCTTTATCCATAATGATCATTGAAATTTCCGCCCTTGGGACCATGCTGGCTCCGATCAGAAGGCCGCTCGGTAGACCCACCATCCGCCAGAGGGGAACCACGTTGGCGAGCAATTTTCCTGAAATCGCCGCCGCCAGAAGCACCGTGCCCAGGCCCAATGCCGTTTTCATGGCACCGGGATCCATTGAGATTCCTATCCCGATAAAAAAGAACGGGCAGAAAAATTCATAAAGCGGCAGAAAACTGGCCTCTACTTTAACCGCATTGGGGTCTCGGCTGAAAACGAGCCCTGCGAAAAAAGCACCGATGGCCACCGAAAAACCCAGTAACGCGGCAAAGGAGGCGATGATTAATCCGAGGGCCACTACCACGAGCATCGGATCAGGGCCTGCCTTGAGATTCCTAAAATATCCAGTGACCACAGGTTCGACGAAAAGTGAAAATAACGTGCAGAAAATTCCGAACAAAGTAATTTTTAGAAAGAATAACAGAGTAAGTTTAAATGTTTCCGTCAAAAAATCTGCTTGTGACGCATCGTTCAGTGTTCCGATTATTGTGAACACCATAGCCATAAAAACAACAGCCGAGATGTCATCCATCTCCGCTACATCCACCAGAAGTTGACCATTTTTTGAATTCAAAGCGCCGAATTCTTCCCATACGGCCAGAGAAACTCCTACGCTGGTCGCAGTAAGCGCCGTGGCCACAACGATGCTTGTAACCAGGGGTAGCCCCAGCAGATAGAATGCGGTTCCAAACCCTGCCGCACCGCTCACCAATACATTCGAGCACCATAAAACACTGGCTTTGCGGAACTGCTTGAGCAGTCCGCGTATATTGCTTTCAAGGCCGACTTTAAAAAGAAGCGCAAACACGCCGAGTTTCGACATAAAAGCGAGGATATTGTCACCTTCGGGAGTCAGGACATTGAATTGATCGTCCACGATTCGAATGGCAAATCCCAACGCCAGAAATCCGATGAGAGCAGGGAGTTTCACTTTTCCCAGGGAGGCTTTTATCATCACCGTCAGCGAAATGATCATTCCCATGACCAGGATGACAATATGGTAGTGTGCTTCCAGTTCAGCCACGCCCGCTTTCCTTTTTTACCCAGTACCATGCGTTGAAGCAGCCGGCGATTACACCGGCAGCCAACCCCATCAATGTCCAGGAATAACTGTCCTGCAGTAATTTATCCAGCCACACTCCGATGGCTGTGCCGATCAAAGTGGGGATGACGACAGACCAACCCACCAGCCCGAACATCCCCAGCCCGAACCACAGGCCGCGGTCCTTTTCGCGCCGAGCCTTGATTTTACGAGCTTCCTTCGCCCGGACTTTTTCTGAAATTTCCTTTTGTTCATCGAAATTGTCATCCATGTTTCTGGACCTCCAGAAAACGCCTCACAAAGCCGGCCTCAATCCGCGCCATAGCACTTCGGGCGGTTTGTTCCCTGTCATCCAGCAGTTTGAATTTTTCTTCCACTATACGGCGCAGTTCGCCGAGCTTGCCGCCTTTGACCGCTCTTCTGACCGAGACAAGAACATTTTCCCCCGATTTCACCATGACCCCCTCAGACACGGCCACGAAGACCTCCCCGCCTTCCTTTCCGGTTTCAAAGGAAAGCAGGCCGGGAACAAGCGCAGTAACGAAGTCTACGTGCCTCGGCAAAAGGCAGAAAAACCCGTTCGGCGCTTCGGCATTGACCTTATGCACCGTTTCTTCTAGAAATACCTCGGTGGGAAGAAGAACCTTGAGCCTCATTTCCCTTTACCCGCCTCTGTGATCCCCCCTATCATATAGAGGGATTTCTCGGGGTGGTCGTAGAATTCATCGTTCAGGATGCGTTCACATCCGTCCAGCGCGTCTTCAAGGGAAACCATTTTTCCCTTGTTTCCCGTGAACTGCTCGGTAACGAAAAAAGGCTGGGTCAAAAACCGCTCGAGTCTCCTGGCGCGGTTCACTGTGCGCCGGTCTGCCCGGGATAGTTCCTCGATGCCCAGCATGGCGATGATGTCTTTGAGTTCCTCATATTCAGCAAGGGTTTTTCTCATTTCCTGGCCGATCCGGTAATGTCTTTCCCCCGCGATATGCGGAACAAGCATCTTGGAACCCGACTGCAGGGGATCGATGGCGGGGTAAAGACCTTCGCTTGCCTTTTTCCTGGAAAGAACTATTGTCGATGACAGGTGCCCGAATGTGTGCACCGCAGACGGGTCGGTGAAATCATCAGCCGGAACATAGACAGCTTGAATCGAGGTAATGGCGCCGCTTTCGGTGTTGCTGATTCTTTCCTCCAGTTCGGCGAGTTCCGTCCCGAGGGTGGGCTGATACCCGAGCCTGGAAGGGAGCAGGCCGAGAAGACCGGAAACTTCCATGCCGGCCTGAATGAACCTGAAAATGTTGTCGATCAGAAGAAGCACATCCTGTTTTTTTTCATCCCTGAAATATTCCGCCATGGTCAGCGCGGCATGGCCTACACGGAACCTTGATCCCGGAGGCTCGTTCATCTGTCCGAAAACCATAACCGTGTTTTTAAGGACGCCCGCTTCATCCATTTCCCGGTAGAGCTCCTCTCCCTCGCGAACCCTTTCCCCG
>CAYXDR010000099.1:6116-9230 GCA_964463515.1 uncultured Desulfobacteraceae bacterium
TACCCACACCGGCGCCGCCGAAAAGCCCTCCTTTACCGCCGAGTTCCAGTGGTGAAAGGAGGTCTATGGCTTTTATGCCGGTGACGAAAATTTCCGATTTTGTGGACTGGCGCTCCAGCGGCACAGGTTCCTGGTGAATTGAACGCCATGTGCCGCCTGTGATTTTTTTCTTTGTGTCGATCGTTTCTCCAAACACATTGAAAACCCTGCCAAGAAGGTTTTCCCCTACCGGTACTTTGAGGGGGCCCCCTGTGTCACGAAGAACAGCTCCTTCGGCAAGTCCCTGGGTGGAGGTGAGCGCGATGCCTCGAACGGTTCGTTCGTCAAGATGGATCAAGGTTTCGACTACAATCTCATTGGATTGTCCTCCGCGCAGAACAGTCAGAACGGAGGGAAGTCTTTCAGGAAACCGAACATCCACAACACTGCTGCGAATGGAAATAACAGTGCCAATATTTTCTTGTTTTCTTTGATCATTCATAATTCTTTTTTATCATTTTTCTTGTCATCCTGTAAAGCCGGGCATCTTTTATCAAATTCCAAAAGGACCATTTCCTGATGGAAACTCGCTATTTTTCGGCTTTGCTTTTTTCCTGCTCGGCTACACGTTTTATTACCTTGATCACACTGTCCGGGTTGAGGGAAATGGAATCAATGCCTTCCCTAACGAGAAACGCCGCAAAATCCGGATAGTCGCTTGGTGCCTGCCCGCAGATTCCAACCTTTCTGCCCGCCGCGTGAGCTGTTTTGATCAGCCTTTTGATCTCTTCTTTCACCGCATTGTGCCTTTCATCGAAGAGGTCGGAAAGATCCGATGAGTCTCTGTCCACCCCCAGAACAAGCTGCGTAAGATCGTTTGACCCGATGGAAAATCCATCGAAACGCTTTGAAAAATCCTCGGCAAGAGTGATGTTGGCGGGAATCTCGGCCATCACGTATACTTCAAGGCCTTTGTCTCCGCGCTTGAGCCCCTGTTCTTCCATGATTTCGAGAACCCTGTCCGCTTCTTCCGGAGTCCTGCAGAATGGAATCATCACGACGACGTTTTTCATGCCGATTTTATCCCGAACCCTTCCAACGGCCTGGCATTCCAGGGCAAAACCTTCCCGGTAACGATCGCTGTAATAGCGTGACGCCCCCCTGAATCCAAGCATGGGGTTGTTTTCCGTGTTTTCGAACTGCTTTCCGCCTATCAAGTCGGCATATTCATTGGTCTTGAAATCGCTCATCCTGACTATCACCGGATCCGGATACTGGCATGCGGCGATTTTGGAGATCCCTAGAGCGAGGTGATCGACGAAATATTCGGTTTTGTCTTCATATCTTAGGGTCAAGTCGTCGATCTTTTTTCTAACCTTCCTGTCCTCGATTTCGTGGAATCGAACAAGGGCCATGGGATGAATCTTGATTATGTTGTTGATGATGAATTCCATCCTGGCCAGGCCGATGCCGTTGCAGGGAAGCCGCCACCAACGGAAGGCCGCGGCCGGGCTGGCTATGTTCATCATTATCCGGGTTTTTGTGTCGGGAACGTCCTTCAGGTTCACTTCCTCTTCGCTGTACTCGAGAATTCCGTCATACACGTAGCCCACATCTCCTTCGGAGCACGACATCGTGACATCCTGGCCGTCTTTAAGTGTTTCTGTGCCTTCTGCCGTACCCACTATCGCAGGGATTCCAAGCTCCCTGCTGACGATGGCTGCATGACACGTCCTTCCCCCGTGATCCGTGACGATTCCCCTGGCTTTTTTCATGATGGGCACCCAGTCGGGGTCGGTCATTTCCGTTACGAGAATGGAATCTTCCTCGAACCGGCTGATTTCATCCGCGCCCTTTATTACACAGGTTTTTCCTGCGGAAACGGCTTCTCCTATGGCCACGCCTTCCAGGATTTCTTTACCCTTTTCCCTCAGTGTATATGTTTTAAGGCTTTCGGCTTCCTTCCGGGATTGAACTGTCTCCGGTCTGGCCTGGACTATAAAAAGTTCGTCCAGGTCTCCATCCTTCGCCCATTCGATATCCATGGGTTTCCCATAATGTTTTTCAATGGCCGCAGCCCAGCGGCCAAGTTGCAGCACGTCATCGTCTGATAGTACAAACAGGCGGCGTTCCTTTTTCGGGGTATCCAGGTTTTTGGTGGGATGCGTTCCTCCTGTTGCATAGACCATCTTTTTTTCTTTACTCCCCAAATAACGGTCGATGATGGGTGTGAAGGAATCTTTCCCCAGCAAGGGTTTGAACACCATGTATTCATCCGGCGTCACAGTGCCCTGAACTACATTTTCGCCGAGCCCCCAGGCCGCGTTAATCACCACGACATCCCTGAACCCGGTTTCCGTGTCTATGGAAAACATCACGCCGGCCCCGGCCTTGTCCGAACGAACCATTTTTTGCACCCCCACCGACAGAGCCACCTTCATATCGTCAAAGCCGTGTTCGGCCCTGTAGGCGATTGCCCTGTCGGTAAACAGGGATGCATAGCAGCGTTTACAGGCGTCCATCAATTCTTCCTCGCCCCATACGTTCAGAAACGTTTCCTGCTGGCCGGCGAAGCTTGCTTCGGGCAGGTCCTCGGCAGTGGCACTGCTTCTGACCGCGACATCCACATCCGAATTCTCAGTGTTATAGCCGTGGGCCAGCTGTTCGTAGGCCCTTCGTATTTTTTCGGCAATTTCTTCCGGAAACTGTGAATTTCTAAAGAGCTTTCGTATCGATTTTCCAGCCTTATCCAGCGCCTTGTCCCCGTTTCGCCACAGTTCCAACTGTTCATTGATTTTCGGAGGAAGGTCGTTGGCCTCCAGGAATTTGCGGTAGGCTTCCGCTGTGGTAGCAAAACCGTCAGGCACCCTGATTTTTTCTTCTTTAAGCCTTTGAATCATTTCGCCCAGGGAAGCGTTTTTGCCGCCGACCCTGGCTACATCCCCCGAGTTGATGTTTTCAAACCAAGCAACATAATTATTGTCTTTTGCCATTGGAATCTTCTCCTGTTTTCTGTTCGCCGATTTTTTGCCGCCGTCATTCCGGGGCCGCCGTGGCCCGTCGACAGGCGCCCGCGATAGATGCGCCCTTTGCCCGGAAGCCCTATCATTCTGGGATAAAGAGCAGCTGCTTTGA
>CAYXDR010000100.1:0-9055 GCA_964463515.1 uncultured Desulfobacteraceae bacterium
CCATCTCCGGTCAGCGAATTAAGGAAGAACAAACCGGCCACGAGAATTACAGCCGCCACACCAATAAGTGGCCAATGTCTCCTGAAAAATATTCTCATAAAAGCTTGCTTTACTATATCAGTGCTTGAAATGAGCTGTAAAGTCTATTCTTCGCTGAATCCCGACACAATTAAGTTCCACCTGCCCCGGCACTTGAGCAGCCACTCGCATACATCCCTGACCGCACCGTACCCTCCGGGTTTATCAAGGACAACATCCGCAGCCCTTTTGACCTCCTCGACAGCATCGGCCACCGCGAAACTCAAGCCTGAAACCGCAAACATGGCCAGGTCCAGGATGTCGTCTCCCACAACGCACACTTCTTCCTTGCCAAGACCCCTCTCGGCAATGAATTTGCGGCATACGGTTCCCTTGTCATAAGATCCCTGATGAACGGATTCTATCCCCAGCTCCAGCGCGCGCCTGCTCGTGGAATCCGAAGCCCTGCCCGACACAAGCGCCACCTCGACTCCATTGGCCTGAAGGAGTTTCAACCCCAGCCCATCTCTCACATGAAACCGTTTTATCTCTTCGCCGGAACCATTCAGAAAGATACATCCGTCAGTAAGCACCCCGTCCACGTCCAGTAAAAGCAGTTTTATCCCGGCGCCTCGTTCTTCAAGCATTTCAGCGTTCCCAAAATGCAAAACCTTAAGCCTCCTCGAGTCTACTGACCTCGTGAATTCTTTTGAGTAGGCCCACGAGCGGCTGCACAGCTTTCAAAGGCAGAGAGTTTGCCCCGTCGCACAGTGCCTTGTCAGGATCGGGGTGGATTTCCATGAAAACTGCGTCGGCCCCTGCCGCTACCGCAGCCCTGGCAAGACAACCCACGAATTCCCTTTGTCCTCCGGAAAAGCTGCCGGCTCCCCCCGGCAACTGCACGCTGTGAGTCGCATCAAAGACCACCGGACAGCCGAAGCCGCTAAGCACAGCTATCGAGCGCATATCCACCACCAGGTTGTTATAACCGAACGACGCCCCGCGCTCGGTCAGCATAACCCCCCCGTTGCCCTCGGCGGAAACCTTCTCCACCACATGTTTCATGTCCCAAGGGGACAAAAAC
The DNA here is from genome assembly GCA_964463515.1 of uncultured Desulfobacteraceae bacterium. Classification (GTDB taxonomy): domain Bacteria; phylum Desulfobacterota; class DSM-4660; order Desulfatiglandales; family Desulfatiglandaceae; genus CAYXDR01. The sequence continues at coordinate 1,103 of CAYXDR010000100.1, forward strand.
TGCCCTTTTTTTACATTGACAGGTTTTCCGGATTGGGCCGCAGCAGTCAAAAGATCCGTCTGGCGGCACAAAAATGCCGGAATTTGAAGAACATCCAATACGGCGGCCGCCCGCTCAACCTCAAGTGGGCCGTGAACGTCGGAAATAACGGGAAGCCCGGCTTTCTCCTTCACGGCCGATAATATCTCCAGCCCCTGTTCCATTCCAGGCCCCCTGTAGGAATGGATCGAAGTCCTGTTGGCTTTGTCGTAGGAGGACTTGAATATAACAGGCACATCCAGTTTTTCGGACAGTTCCCTGAGAAATTCCGCCACTCTCATGGTCAAGGCCTCGCTTTCGATCACGCAGGGCCCTGCAATTATAAAAAAAGGCCCTCCCCGGTGCACACGCACCCTGCCCAGAACTATATCGTGGTCCATTCCATCCCCTCTCGTGAAATCCGGTATTTCAATTTCGCTTCAGCCCGAACATGAAAAAGCAGCGAGCCTGTGCCGCTGCAAGCAGAATCGGATCTCGCCGAATCGTCATCAACCTTTAGTCAATAGATCACGAAAAGTCAAGGAAATGTCTGTTTATGGATATTTTCCAGGTCACATCAATGACTCAAGGCATTTTATTTGCATGCCCGAATCGGAAATTACCGGTTTTGTAATAACTTTAGTGGGAAACGCTTGCAAATATCCAATTTGCAGTTACAATTACCAATGTGCCGGCAATTGCGGCCCAACGATATCCAGGAGGTGTTTTTATGGAAACAGATGTATTTGAAAGGCTTGACGTTCTTACCAACCAGCTGTCCGACCTGCGGGGGCATCTTTGACTTGGACGGAATGCAGGATAAACTCGCTCAAATAGAGCACAGCATGACCTCCCCGGGTTTCTGGAACCGGGACCAGGAAGAAATCGCGGCTCTGACTCAACAACGCGCGGCTCTTCAGGAAAAGATCGAGCAGTGGAAAAATCTTCACAAATGCGCTGAAGAATCCAAGCTCCTCGCGGAAATGGCGATCGAGGAAGAGGATAAAAACACTCTGCGCGAAGTTGACTCCGAAGTCAAAAGTATCGAAAAGGGAATTCAAAAGCTCGAGCTCCAGGCACTGCTTGGCGGCGAAGACGATCACCGTAACGCTATCGTGGCGATCAACTCGGGGGCGGGGGGCACTGAAGCACAGGACTGGGTGGAAATGCTGTTTCGAATGTACACCCGCTGGAGCGAACAGAAATCTTTCAAAGTGGACGTAATGGATTTCCTGGCCGGCGATGAAGCAGGGATCAAGAATGTCACCTTTTCCGTCACCGGTCCTTACGCATACGGCCACATGAAATCCGAACACGGTATCCACAGGATGGTGAGAATATCCCCTTTCGATGCCTCAGGAAGGCGGCATACATCATTTGCCTCTGTTTCGGTGCTTCCGGAAGCCGACACCGACATTACCGTGGAAATCGACGATAAGGATTTAAGAATCGATACCTTTAGAGCGAGCGGGCCCGGCGGTCAGCATGTCAACAAGACCAGCTCGGCCATAAGAATTACACATTTTCCCACCGGGATCGTCGTCCAGTGTCAGAACGAAAAAAGCCAGCACCGCAACCGTGAGATTGCGATGAAGCTCTTGATGGCGAGGCTTTACGAACTGGAAAGACAGAAGCTGGACCAGAAAAAACAGGACATGCACGATTCCCAAAAGGATATAGCGTGGGGAAGCCAGATCAGATCCTACGTATTCAATCCTTACCGGATGGTGAAAGATCACCGCACGGGCCTTGATGTCGGAGATCTGGACCGGGTTATGGACGGGGATATAGACATGTTCATAGATGCATTTCTCCGCTGGAAAACCAATCGATAACGGATGCCCGGCCGGAAGTTTCACGAAGAACTTCCGGCAGGCTTCCATGCCCCGAACAACTGCTCTATGGTGTCCATATAACTTTTAAGTCCTGCACTGATGCCGTAAGCCAGGACCGTGCGGTAGTTCTTGTTCAATAAACGCTTTCTCTCGGTCCCGTTCGTCAAAAATCCCAGCTCAAGAAGCACCGCCGGCATTTCGGCTCCGATAAGCACATAAAATGGCGCCTGTTTGACTCCGAGATTCTTGACGCCTTTGAATTTTGAATCGACATAGCCCACAAGGCCTCGGTGAACACTGTGAGCCAATTTGCTGGACTCTTCTATTTTGGTGTTCATCATCAGTTCATTCAGGATAGTTTGCAGGTCACTGAGATTTTTTTCAGATGTCGCGTTTTCGCGCGCTGCCACCATCACCGCGTTTTGATCCGTGGCCATGTTAAGATAGTATGTCTCGATACCGTGAATGCGTGAATCCTTGTGAGCGTTGACATGAATGGAAATGAACAGGTCGGCCTTGTGCATGTTGGCTATAGCGGTCCTGCGTTCAAGGGGTAGAAATTCATCGGATTCCCTGGTCAGAAAAACTTCCCACCCGAAGCTCGATCGTATCTTTTCTGCCAGGATTTTAGCAACATCGAGCACAATATCCTTCTCATACACCCCTCCGGACAAATTGCAGCCTGGGTCCTTTCCGCCGTGTCCTGGGTCAAGTACAACCCGCCTGACGCTTAAACCCAACTGTCGGGCCAGGGAAACGCCCTTGTCCGGAGATTCGGCTATTCTCATCCCCTTACGAACCTTCCTCGGCGCCGGCTTTACCGGCACCTCAGCCTTGGCCGAACGCCTTACATCCACGACTATGCGAAACGGGTCATGAAGGTGAAAAACCTTGTACTGCCCCACCAGCTCGGCGTCCAGCACCACCCTTACCACATCGGGGCTGAACTGGCCGGCCCTGGCCCGCTGCAGGAGCCCGTCCTTTATCGGTACAGCCTTGTCGATATCCTTCGGAACCACTGCATGTTCCAAGTCGATATATATCCTTGCAGGTTTCTTGTTTGCAGCATCGGCTTTCAGAAGATCATGTCTGTAACGGACAGGGCCGTCCACATCGACCACCACCCGGGTATAGTTGGGCGTCGACCAGTGCCTGAGCCCCTCCAAGGACGCTGCCCTGTTATGATCTTGATCTGCTCCTTCAGGCGCTGCCGGATCTTTATCCGTTTTGCCCAACACCACCCCGAGGCGGTCCAGCATTTTTCGGGCTTCTGCGCATTTTTTGCCTGATGGGAACATAATTTCAACCTTCAAAAATTCTACATAGGCCTGTGTCGGAGAATTCCTGTAGCGATTCACGAGCACCGCGATTAAAAACTGCGCCTCCTCCGCCACTGGATGTGTGCGAAAACGCTCCACCAATTCTCTGTACAATTCAATAGCTTCGTCCAGATCCCCCGCTATTCGCGAAACCTTATACATTTCCGCGTACAGTCCGCCCAGGGCAAATCGGGCACGAACACCCTGATCGGTGTCAGAAAAGGAATGGATGACTTTTTTGTAGATCTCGATGCATTTACGCCAGTTGTGCCGGTATTTTTTTTTCTCCCTGGACTTCAAGAGCCTTTCCAGGCATAAATCCGCCCGCTCAAGCAGGCCGGCAGCCTCCTTTGAAAAGGCGAATTCAGCAGGTACAGCTTCGCCGTCCTTCTGCTTTGGTGCTGCCGCCTCCATCCCCAACTCCTTGATCCGAGCCCTGGCGCTTGGTGCCATATCACCGCCGGAATACTGGTGGATGACCTTCAAATAATAACTGTATGCGTCCTCGGGAGCGTTTTTGTATTCGCGCAGAATCTCGCCTGACCAGAACAGCCCGTCGTCCGCAAGTCGGTGTTTCTCATGGCGCTCGGAGAGCAGGTTGAACAGCTTCAAGGCCTGATCGAGGTCCGATTTCTTCTGCGAAATCTTATACATGTCCCTATACATCCTCGCAGCCTGGTACAAGGCCCAAGCAGCCTCGTCGCGGTCAGGATATTCGGTTACAATGCGTTCATACACCCCGATGCAATTCCGCCAGTTATGCCTGTATTTCATTTTCCGGGAGGATTCATAAAGGGACTTGCGGCAGGAATCGGCCTCCGCCAGCATCGATTCGGCGTCTCGGCCTGCAGCCCGGTTTTCCAAAGGAACGGACAGGCAGAAAAAAAGAAGCAAGACAACGAATAAAATAAATTTAATAAAGCCCCTATTTTCCATCGGATTTTACATGCTCTTTAAGTTTGCTCAATTCCACCAATGCATCCAGCGGAGTCATAGCCTCGATGTCCAGGCCGTCAATCCATTCTTTCAGTTTCAATCTGTCCTGTTCAAAAAGACGAAGCTGTACCTGTTTTGCCGTCTTATCAACATTCGAGTGAATACTGGAAGCCGACTGTTCCAAATCAGAAAGAATTTCCTTTGCTCTGGATATTATATTTTCCGGCAGCCCGGCGATCCTGGCCACCTGGATGCCGTAGCTGCGGCTCGTGCCGCCCGGTATGAGCTTTCTCAAAAAAATAATTCGATCCTTCCATTCCCTGACCGCAATATTGTAATTCCTGACCCTCGGCATGTTCTCCGCCAAATCGGTAAGTTCATGGTAATGAGTGGCGAAAAGGGTGCGGACGCCTTTACCGCCACGGTCGTGCAGAGCCTCCGCAACGGCCCAGGCAATGCTCAAACCGTCGTAGGTGCTGGTACCCCGGCCGATTTCGTCAAGAATGACAAGGCTTCTCGAAGAAACATGCCGCATGATGTTCGCGGTCTCGTTCATTTCCACCATAAAAGTACTGAGCCCGCCGGCCAAATCGTCCCCTGCACCGACACGTGAAAAAATTCTGTCCACGAGCCCGATGGCGGCGCTGGAGGCCGGCACGAAAGAACCGGCCTGGGCCATCAAGACAATCAGCGCGGTTTGCCTGAGGATCGTCGATTTACCCGCCATGTTAGGGCCTGTTATTATCATGACCTGTTGACGATCAGAATCCAGATAGACGTCGTTGGGCACAAACGCTTCGTCTTTCAGGCTTCGTTCGATAACCGGGTGTCTTCCATCCACGATATTTATGACGTCGCCGCCGTCGACCTCCGGCCGTACATAATCACACTGCTCCGCGGTTTCCGCAAGTCCTGCCAGGACGTCCACCTCCGCAGTTAAAGAAGCGGCGCGTTTTATCCTTTCGCTGTGAACCGCCACTTCGCCTCTGATTTTTTCAAAAAGATGAAACTCCAGGGCAACCCGTTTTTCTTCCGCCCCGAGCACACGGTCTTCCATCTCCTTTAATTCTTCGGTTATATAGCGTTCACCGTTAGCCAGAGTCTGTTTCCTGATATAATCGGGCGGAACCATGTGCAGGTTGGCTTTCGACACCTCGATATAATAACCGAAAACCCGGTTGAACCCGACCTTCAGGCTGGCTATGCCTGTGCGTTGCTGTTCGGAGGCCGCGAACCGGGCTATCCAACCTTTGCCGTCGCGGCTCAGCGAAATGAGCTCATCCAGGTCTTTATTATAGCCTTCCCGGATAATCCCTCCGTCTTTTATCGACATGGGAGGATCTTCTGCTATCCCGTCTTCAACCAGCTGCGCCACGTCTTCGAGAGTATCGATGGCTTCAGCTGTCTCCGAGAGCAGTATACTCGCGGATTGAACCAGCATCGCCTTGATGGCCGGCAACCTGCGGAGCGAGTTCTTCAATGCAACGAGGTCCCTGGCGTTAGCCCTTCCCAGTGCAATTCTTCCGTTCAGACGTTCCAGATCATTCATCGCCTCCAGCTCGGCCTTCAGGTCCGAACGCCTCAACGGGTCGTCTTTGAGGCAGCCCACAGCGCCGAGCCGCCTGTGTATGGTGTCGATGTCCAGCAGCGGGAAAGTCAACCACCGCTTGAGAAGCCTGGCGCCCATGGGGGTGTTGGTCCGGTCCAGCACATGGAGGAGTGAACCTTTGAACGACCTGCGGCGCATGGTTTTGAACAGTTCCAGGTGGCTGCAGGTAGCCTCGTCCAGGAACATGAAATCCCCTGTACGATATGTGGCCACATCCCTTATGTGCCCTGGGCTGGCCTTCTGTGTCTCGGTAAGGTATTGAATGAGGGCCCCGGCCGCACGCCTGCCCAGAGGCATTTCCATCAACCCGAAGCCTTCCAGGGATTCCACATTGAGCTGGTCCTTCAACACATTTTCCGCACGCGAAGCTTCAAACGCTGCACTGTCGACAAGCTCCAGCCTGTAGCGGCTCAACCCCGCCAGGGCCGTCCCTTCCACCGGTACGGAAACAAGCACCTCGGCTGGTTCTATTCGGCCCAGTTCGTCCACAACCTCCGCCCCGGTCTCAAGTTCGGTCACCCTGAATTCCCCGGTTGAAAGGTCACCATAGGCCAGCCCGAACCCGTCATCCGAACCCAACACAGATGCGATGAAAAGGCTTCTCCGCTCGTCCACCGCCTCATCGTCCAGAACCGAGCCTGCGGTTACCACACGTACCACTTCACGCTTGACGATGCCCTTTGCGGCGCGCGGGTCTTCGATCTGGTCACAAACCGCAACCTTGGCTCCGCTTTCCACCAACTTGGCTATATAAGACTTTGACGCATGATGGGGCACTCCGCACATGGGAATTTTTTCACCTTCATACGTGCCCCTTGAAGTAAGAGTTATACCAAGAATCCCGGATGCGGCCTTTGCATCGTCAAAAAACATCTCATAAAAATCCCCCATCCGGTAAAACAATATCGCATCCGGATATTCGGCCTTGATATTCATGTACTGCTTCAACATTGGGGTTAAAGGTTTCATTGCCGGCCGTCACCTTTTTTCGGAGTCATTCTGTCCGCCAGCCTAGGCAGGATGACATCTCGTTCCAAGGTCCCATGGCTCTCTCCGTCCAAAGAACCCACGAAGGAAATCGTGTCCCAGAACCTGCACTGGGGACATTGCCAAAGAAGGCTGGAACTTGTAAAGCCGCAGTTGGAGCATTGAAATTTTCCGTATGGAATGTCCAGGCTCTCTATCAGTTCGGCATAATCCTGAACCACGGCCGCATCTCCTCCCTTTTCAAGTAGGAGTTCTCCCCTGAGCTTTCTGGCGGCCCAAAAGCCCGGAGCAAATTCAAGGGCATGCGAAACTTCCGCCAGCGCCCCCTCCAGGTCCCCGCTCGCCTGCCTGTATTTCGCCAGAGCCAGACATGAGAAGGCATCGCAGTGGCTGTCGGCCACTTCCTTCAAAAAAGCTTCTATGGGCCCTCTGTCGTCTATCACGCGGTAGGCCCTTTCCAATCTTCCGTAAGCAAGATATGCAAAATGGGGTGCAACATGAACGATTCTTCGCCACGTCCCGACCGCTTTCTTCAAATCGCCTTTCTCCGCATGTAAGTCGCCCAGATGAAGATATGCATCTATGCACCCTTCATCCACGGAAAGGGCTTTTTCGAAAAGCTTTCCGGCGTTGGATGCGTCCCCGGAGCGTTGATGAATTTTACCGGATTCAACCAACTGATGGGCGAGTATATGATCGAAATCCTTGCCGGTTATCTTGGAGATCCGCTGTCTTGTCTTGAAGGCTACATCCCAGTCGCCCATTTCTTCACATATACGTTCTACCATTTCGAGGGTTTTCAAATCGGACGGCCTTTTCTGGAGCACCTTCTGAAAGGTTGCAAGTGCGCGGTTCAGAAAACCGCCGGCACGGTAATCCATCCCAAGATCAAAAAGCGCACCCAGGCTTATCTTCTCGTCGAGGCCCGGCCGCAGGATTATACTCCTTCGAATCCTTATTGCCCGATCGATATCTCCTTTTGAACGGTAAAGATTACCGAGCGCCACATACGTTTCGATGGTATCCGAATTTATTCTGACCGATTTGGTAAACTCCTCGATCGCGTGATCATGGTCATTGGAAAGGATATAATGTATTCCATTCAGAAAGGCCCGGTCACCCCGGCGAAGCAAAGCCCGGGCTCCTTCTTCCTTGGACCTGAAACGTGCAAACAGGGCAACCCCGCCGCCACCTGCGGCCAAACCCAATATCAACGCCAGCAGCAGCATTCCTGCCCCGGGATTTGCAA
>CAYXDR010000101.1:0-4362 GCA_964463515.1 uncultured Desulfobacteraceae bacterium
ACTTTAAGGGTATCTTCCCCTATTCAGAAGGTGACCCACCCGGCGCAGTTTTCCTGGATAGCCCCGTCTCAGCAGTTGAGGCAGGTGGGTGAATACTTGACCTTCACCGACGAAAACAACATAACACATCCCTACCTGCTTGAAAGCTGGCAGGCCTCCGACGATCTCAAGACCTGGACTCTTAACCTGAGAAAAGGCGTGGATTTCAACAATGGTGATCCTTTTACATCAGACGACGTAATCTTCACATTCAACCAGTGGCTGGACAAAGACGTGGGCTCCTCGCTGCTTGGAATGATCGGAAGCTACCTGGACCCGAACGATATAGAGAAAATCAACGACCACCAGGTAAAACTGCACCTGAAACGGCCTGAGATAGGAGTCCCGGAGCATCTTTTCCACTATCCGGCCATCGTATTGAACTACCGCACTTTTGAAGGCGATTTCATAAAGAGGCCTCACGGCACCGGGCCCTATACCCTCGATGTCTACCGGGAAGGAGAACGATGCGTCCTCAAGAGAAGAGAAGGATATTGGCGCAAAGGAGATGACGGGAAGGCCCTTCCCTATATGGACAGCGTGGAATTCATCGATATGGGAACCGAAATGGCCCCTCAGATAGCAGCGATAAAAGCCGGCGAAATCGATGTAATCGATCTCAGCGATGCCGCCGGAACTGACGTATACCAAGCACTGAAGGACGACCAGGCGATCAATGTATTGCCTGTCACCACATGCACTACCAGGCTTCTTCGCATGAGGGTGGACATAAAACCATGGGACGACAACCGTGTACGCAACGCTCTCAAGCTATGCCAGCACAGAGAAAAAATTCTTGCACTCGCCTACTTCGGGCAGGGTCTTCAGGGCCAGGATACACATGTTTATCAAAACCATCCAGAATACTGCGAAAAGCCCATACCAGCTTATGACCCTGAACGGGCCAAACAGCTACTGAAAGAAGCTGGGTATCCTGATGGGCTGGAAGTGAACCTGGCGGTCGGAAGCGACTGGACGGACGTCGTTCGTTACGCCGAAGTGCTGAAGCAGGATGCTGCACCCGCAGGATTCCGGATCAACTTAAATACCATGCCCACCAGCCAGTACTGGGAGAAATGGACAGAGGTTGACCTGGGGATCACGCCCTGGACCCACAGGCCCCTCGGGACCATGATACTGAACCTCGCCTACACGGCTGATGCGGACGGAAAACCAGTTGCATGGAACGAAACGCGGTGGGTCGACAAAGAGTTTTCGAGCCTTCTCGAAGAAGCCAACGGAACGTTGGATGTGGAAAAGCGGCGTAAAATATTCTGCAAACTGGAACAGATCCAGATCGACAGAGGCTCCATCGGCATAAGCTACTGGCGCAATGTGTGGATGGTCACGCGAAAACGGGTTAATAACGCGGCGTCTCATCCAAACGGCTACCTGTTCTGCTCCAAGCTTTGGCTGTCCTAAACGGTCTTTAAAGCAAATCCCGGACCCGGGAGAATTCCCCCCGGGTCCACCCATTCGATTGGTGCACACGTCAATGGTCAAATTCATACTACGAAGAATCATGCTTCTCCTGCTGACGATGCTGCTGGTTTCCGCCGCGGTTTTCCTCATTACGGAATCCTCCCCCGGAAACGTAGCCAGGAATGTTCTTGGAAGCTTCGTGACCCCGGAACAGGAAGCGTCGTTCCTGGCCCAGATAGGTATGGATAAGCCGATTTATATCAGATACATCTACTGGCTCGCAGGAAGCGATTGGCATGCCTCTAGAAAGGTGGGTATGCCGCTTCGCAGGGTGACGACGGAAAAAGGTTTTCAAGAATGGTGGGCCAAGCGCCCGGATGGGAGCCTTATCAGGTGGAAACTTCAGGGCGAAGATTTGATAGCGACCGTAAAAGAACCAGACGGCACGGAAAAGGAATTCATAGACAATGACCTGTGGGAAATCGACGAAGACGGAGTAGGAACGTTCTGGGGGGTCAGTACCGCCAACAGTGCTGTCAAATGGGAGAAGGGAGCCGATAAAAAGGTCTGGACTTTCGTGATGGGCACAGGGTGGATGGAAACGACCGGAGGTCCGGTGGAATACATCCCTCTAAAGAAAGGGTTTATACGGGGTGACCCGGGGGTTTCCCTTCGAACCGGCCGGCCCGTGGCGAACAGTCTTTTCATGCGCCTGCGGAACTCCCTTGTACTGGCCGGAATCGCATTTCTGATTGTTATGCCGCTTGCCCTTTTCCTGGGTATGATCGCCGGGCTCAAGGAAGGCAGTCTGAGAGACAGGATTCTTTCCGTGGGCGGTATGATGTTTTCGGTCATACCTGAATTCGCCACCGGTATTTTTTTGATTCTCATAATGTCCATGTGGCTCGGATGGCTTCCAGGGGCCACCGTGTTCGGTGAAAAAGCACCCTGGGAGCGGCTGGATATGCTCATTCTTCCCGTTTTGACGCTGACTCTTGTCGAGCTGGGTTACGTTCTGCGGATCACCAGGGCGAGCATGGTGGAAGTCATGCGATCGCCCTATATCCGGACCGCTTTTTTAAAAGGACTCCCCTACCGGCGCATAGTGTTTAAACACGCTGTAAAAAACGCCTTGATGGCACCTATTACCGTGATCATGCTGCATGTAAACTGGTTGATGGGAGGAATCGTTATAGTAGAAGTCGTGTTTGGATATCCCGGACTAGGCAAATATCTGCTCGATTCAGCGATGTTCAAAGATATAAATGCGCTCGAAGCAGGAGCGATGGTACTGGTGATTCTTGCGGTCGGCACCCAGTTGATCGCAGACATAATTTACACATTTCTGAACCCGAGAATTCGTTATGGCTGAACAGGGTACCATGCCCATAAACGAAAACCTGCCTGAAGAAGAGGCACTCACTGCCCCCAGGGTCGGCATACTCGCCTCCCTCAAGGGCGGTTTTAATGTACTTATATCCTCCCGCACGGCGGTGGTGGGACTGTCGATAGTTATGTTCTGGGTAGCGGTGGCCATATTGGCTCCCCTGCTGACTCCCTATACTCCTTACGAACAGGACTGGAAGGCTCCCAACCAGGGCCCTTCCAAAGAGCATATCCTCGGCACCGATGAACTCGGCCGTGACTTATGGTCCCGACTGATTTACGGGGCCCGTGTCGTGCTGGTGGTTCTCCCGGTTTCCGAGCACCTGTGGGTCCCCGGAGGGACCGCTCTGTGGGGAGTGCTGGTGGCCCTGGTGGCGGGCGTGATCCTCGGGCTTGTGAGTGGTTATTACGGCGGCTGGATCGATGAAATCGTCATGCGCCTGCTCGATGCAATGATGGCTGTTCCTATAATCCTGCTTTTTCTTTTGATCATGTCCGCGTTGGGGCAGTCCGCCGTCAATGTAGTCATAGCCATGACCATCGTCGGCACTCCCGGAATAGCCAGGCTGGTACGCAGCCTCACCATGGACATCCGGACCAGGGAATTCATACGCGCCGCCGAAACCAGGGGAGAAACCCCGTGGCACATAATGTTCGTGGAAATTCTGCCCAACGCGCGGGGACCGATAATTGTAGACGCCATGCTGCGGGTCGGCTATGCCATATTCGCGATGGGAACTCTTGGCTTCCTGGGGCTCGGGCTTCCGCCTCCGTCACCTGACTGGGGCAGCATGGTCGCGAAGGGCAGGGAATTTATAATGTCCGGAAGCCCTTGGGCAGCCTTGTGGCCGTCTGTGGCCATTGCCTCCCTTGTCGTGGGCCTAAACCTGTTTGCCGACGGCATCAGAGAAGAAACAATGAAATACCAATAAGGTTGAATAATTTGAGTAGCGACGAAATTCAAAGCAAGGAGCAGGTTCTGCAGGTGCGTGACCTTCGTATTGCCTACGAAACACGCTACGGGGACGTCGAGGCGGTCCGCGGAGCCTCCTTCGACGTGCGCCAGGGGGAGACCCTCGGCCTGGTGGGAGAATCAGGCTGTGGAAAAAGTACCATCGCCTACGGCATAGTCAATTTCCTTGGGCCGAACGGTAAAATAGTCGATGGAAGCGTTGTCTTCCAGGGCAATGAGCTTGTAGGACGTTCCGAGAGAGAATTGAAGAGATTACGCGGTAACAGTATTGCGATGGTATACCAGGATCCCATGCAGGCTCTAAATCCCTCTGTCCGCGTCGGAGAGCAACTTGCCGAGGTTCTCACCTACCACCAGCCTGTTTCCCTGGCTGAAGCCTGGAAGCGATCCGTGGAAATGTTGAAACGGGTATACATGCCCGACCCTGATACTGTCATGAACCGGTACCCGCACCAGATATCAGGCGGCCAGCAGCAGCGCGTGGTGATCGCGATGGCTATGCTCAACAACCCCCCGCTTCTAATAATGGACGAACCAACCAC
>CAYXDR010000101.1:4372-9006 GCA_964463515.1 uncultured Desulfobacteraceae bacterium
TGTCACTGTAGAGGCTGCCGTGCTGGATTTAATCGAAGAGCTCAAAAGTGAATTCAACGCAGCAAATATATTTATCACCCACAACCTCGGAGTCGTCGCCAGGGTAAGCGACCATATGTGTGTGATGTACGCGGGGGAACAGGTGGAGATCGGCCCGGTCCGGGACATCTTTCAAAACCCTTCCCATCCATACACCATGGGGCTTCTTGCAAGCGTTCCAAGGCTCGGGGAAAACAAGAGAGAATCCATCCTAACACCCATACGAGGCAGGGTGCCCCCTCCTTCCGAACGGCCCCGTAACGCCTGCGTATTCGCTCCCCGCTGTGATTACGCCACCGAAGAGTGCCTCAAACAAAGGCCTCAATTCGTGGAAGTAGGCGAAAACCATTCATCCAGATGTATTTACGCAGAGGAAATTGATCGACGGAGAAAAACTTTTAAGACAAAGAGCGTTGCCGTATCTGGCCAGACCCAGGAAACCCAGGAGAATGAAGTTCTCTCGATGGAGGGGCTCAAAGTTTATTATCCTCAGGAATCCAACTCCGTGGTCAGCCTGTTCGGCCTTGGAGAGAAAAAATACGTCAAGGCTGTCGACGACGTGAGCCTAAGGGTGGCCAAGGGGAGAACTCTCGGGGTAGTGGGAGAATCCGGCTGCGGCAAATCGACGCTTGTCAAAGGGCTCATAGGGCTCGAGCCGGTAACGGCCGGGGACATCGAATTCTTGGGGGTGGACGCGGCCAGGCAGGTTTCAGAACGTGATACCAGGCTTATCCGAGAGATGCAGATGGTTTTTCAGAACCCGGACTCCACTCTCAATCCCTCGTATACAGTGGGTTGGCAGATTGCCAGGCCTATAAAACGCTTCAAAACAGTACCGAAACACAAGGTAAAGGAAGAAGTAATCAGGCTGCTTAAGGCTGTTCGTCTCGGCGAAAACTATTACAACCGGCTTCCCAGGCAGCTCAGCGGCGGTGAGAAGCAGAGGGTGGGCATAGCGCGTGCACTTGCCAGCAGGCCGGACCTGATCATCTGCGACGAGCCGGTTTCGGCGCTTGATGTATCGGTGCAGGCAGCTGTAATCAACCTGCTTCTTGAAATCCAGCAGGTTTTCGGTTCATCCATGATCTTCATCGCCCATGACCTGAGTGTTGTACGTTTTTTTTCCGACGACATCGCGGTGATGTATCTCGGGCAGATAGTCGAAATAGGCCCGGCGGAATCCATTTATGCCCCTCCCTACCATCCTTACACGGAAGCCTTGCTGTCCGCCGTGCCCATCCCGGACCCTGATGCAGAACAAAAAGACATCCGCCTTTCTGGAAATGTACCGAGTGCCTTGAACCCGCCCCATGGCTGCAGGTTCCATACCCGCTGCCCCCGCAGAAACATGCTGCCGGATGGGGGTGCCATATGCGAAAAGGAAGCCCCGCCATGGAGGGAAAACGGCAGAGGACACAGGATACTGTGTCATATCCCGATAGAAGATCTCATGAAAATAGAGCCCGTTATCCATAACACCACAGGATAGGAAATTTTCAGGAATGATCCTGGATGGCGGCGAGTTCCTCCGAACTCAAAATCCTGTCTATATCCAGGAGAAGCTTTACTCCCCCTTCCAGTTTGGCTATACCCAGTATGAAACGCGTGTCCACCGCTGCACCGAAATTCGGTGCCTCTTCGATATTTTCCTCCTTGATATTAAGCACTTCCGAAACAGAATCGACTACGACGCCGGTGGTCACCTTGCCCCCTGCACTTTCTATTTCAACCACAACTATGCATGTACGGTCACTGTATTCCATTTCAGACATCCCGAAACGCAGCCGCAGATCGATCACCGGTATAACTTTACCTCTAAGGTTTACAACTCCCTTGACAAAAGGAGGCGTACGGGGAATCGAACGTACGGGCATCATGCCGATTATCTCCTTTATTTTGCGTATTCCTATGCCATATTCCTCTTCGGCCAGGGTAAAGGTCAAATACTTGCCTTCCCTTCTCAATGCGGATCCATCAAGTTTATCGGTGGTTTGTAGAGTATCCCTCATTCCATATCCTCCTTTGCGGTATATGGTCTTTTCTTGTTGTTGATATCGGCCCGGAAAGGACAAAACTTTAACAGCCGTTACTATTCAGCCTGTGCAATGCATTCACGGCGGCTTCAGAAACCGTCCTTTCCTCGATCGAAATACCGTTGAAAAACAAAAAAACACCCGGCTCGTCGCGGAGAGACCGGAGGTCCTCCACGGCACTCTGCAGGCCTGTAATTCCGGCAACCCATGCGGCAAGTCCCCTTACCGCTGTATCGCCGGAAGAAAGATAAACCCGGATATCCATAGCCGAGCAGTCCATGAGTTCAGGATGTGCGGAGGCGAATCTTCCTATCCCCCACATAAGCCCCCGCTGAAGTTGAGGCAGTTCCAGGTAGTTGCCGTCCTGCCTTGCGTATGAAAGCAGGATATGTCCATATTCGGCCGCAAGTCCTTTGTTCCGGGCGAGGATTTCACCGAAGACTTCCGGAGAACCCCATCCTATCCCCCCGGATTCATCATTGAGGTTCCACATCAGCCTCCTCATAACCACTCTTGCTGATTCCTTGTCCTCCTCCGCGAGGCGGTCTACCAGCAAGCCTATAGCGGTTACGGCGCGCCACTTGACCATTTCGTCAAGATCATAAAGGCATGGAAAAAGCGCATTTACACCCTTCACCAAACCAGAAGCAGCAGCCGCCTCCGCAGCCGCTTCAGCGGTTTGTTCCAGCAGCACCCTCCGCACCGCTGCTCTCCGCTCCAGCCTGTTCACATGTGCTCCTTTTTCATTGAACTGGACTCAAATGCCACCGAGAGTTAAATTGCCACATGAACCGGCACCGGGTCCAGGAGCTCTATTAGGTCCCTCGATGAAATATCGACCAATAACCCGCGCGCCCCTGCATTGATAAACACCCTGGATAAATCCGCCAACGTGGCCTCCATGTAAATCGGAAGCTTCTTAAGCGTTCCAAAAGGCGATGTCCCCCCTACAAGATAACCGGTATGTTTCCTGGCTACTGCAGGTTGACATGGTTCCACGGTTTTTACCCCGATCCATCGGGCGAGCTTTTTGGTGGAAACATGCATGTCTCCGTGCATCAGTACAATCATGGGTTTTTTCGCGTCTGTCTGCATAACCAGGGTTTTTATCACGGCATGCTCGTCAAGCCCCAGCTTTCGGGACGCATCTCCGGTTCCTCCCTTTTCTTCATATCGATATGTATGGAATACCGCATCCACTGCCCGGTTTCTCAGCATTTTCACTGCTGGAGTGGAAGGTATTTTTTCCCTGCTCATTCAAGCCCTCTTGCCCTGAACTTCAACGTCATTATTTTTAACCGCTTTTATAAATAACATATAAATGGCTCGGCAAAAAGCATTCATTGAAAAATCCCGGCGGATGAATATGAGCGTTAAAATATTTTCCTCTCACAGGTGTGGCAAAAACTTTTGCCTGTTTTGAGCGATCCTGGTATACCGGCCCGTTTTCAATAGGTTATGAAATGAAGCGCAAGGAATCTTGGTTTCATGCCGGATAGGTGAGCGGCAAGCGCCTTGACACCCGAAAGCCCCTTACCCTATATTTCCGGATACACTACACTCCGTGTGATCCGGTCCGGATGATGATCCCTTGCAATCCTTGTCGTCCGGTTCGCCTATAACCGTTGGAGACTGCAGCTATGGAATTCATCAGGCAAAGCGTGTTACAGGGGAAATTCATGGCGGGGGCCTGGTGCAATCTGGCTTCACCCATCACAGTGGAAATGGCCGCCCGCGCCGGGTTCGACTGGATACTGATCGACCAGGAGCACGGCCCCGGCGACAACATGACCCTGCTTCATCAAATTCAGGCCGCCGGAAGTTCTTCAGCTGCCGTGATCGTGCGTATAGCCTGGAACGAAATGCCCAGATTCAAGCGGGCACTCGACCTGGGAGCCTCCGGAATAATGGTTCCCTATGTACAGAGTCGGCATGAAGCCGAGCAGGCGGCCTCCTTCATGCTTTACCCGCCTGAAGGAGTAAGGGGGGTTGCAAGCAGCCCCAGGGCGGCAGGCTATGGTTCCAATTTTACCGAATACTTTGAAGCTGCAAATCGGAACCTTCTGACCGTGGTCCAGATTGAAACGGCGAAAGCGGTGGAAAATCTGGAGTCCATTGCCTCTGTTCCGGACGTGGACGTACTTTTTGTAGGACCGCTGGATTTATCCATCAGCCTACAGAAACCAGGGAGATTCGATGATCCTGATTTCATGGCTGTTTTGAAAAAGATAGCCTCCGTGGCGCGGTCCGCCGGCAAAGCCGCTGGAATACTGCTGCCGGGGTTTTCCCCTTTGCCTCTGACCGCCGAACTCGGTTACACATTTGTAGCGGTGGGCACGGATGGAAGCATGGTCACAGCCGGGATGAAGGAAAATATTTCAAAAATGTACAAATACAGAAACAAATAACCTGCCTGCACAAAATTGATGAGGTCGTAAAAGCACCATCCCCGGCTTATCGGCGTCGGGATCGAAATCGATATCGGGGTCGAATAGAGCGCTCATCAACTTCCGATACCGATGCCGATAGCGACCCCGACCCCGAAGGACATCGTTATTTTGA